>CAKOHQ010000031.1 GCA_934085875.1 uncultured Bacilli bacterium
TCTATATCTATATTACCATTTATAAATATTTTAGGTTTAATATTTTTTATATATTTATTATAAAAACATTTAATATCATCTATTGTTAACTTATTTATATTATCTAAATCTCTATATTTTAATTTATTAAATATACAATCTTGATCTAATAAATCTAATAAATTCTTTTCTGCAATAAACTCTATATTTTTATAATTATTTAACAATTTTTCTGTATATAATCTTTTCTCTTTATTAAATAGTGCTATATCACTCAAATTATTATCATATATATTATCTAACAAAAATAATATTTGTTCTTCTAACTTATCTTCTTTAACAAGATTTTTATTTGGTATTAATAAAGATATATTTAAAAAATATACATCATTTATACCTTGATTTAATGAATTATAATTTATAATATATCTATTTAATTTTTCTTTTTGATGTAATGCTTCACTATTATATTTTTTATTACTTCTATTTAATAATCTAGTAAGTATTGTTAATGCCATTATTTCATTTTTATCACATTTAAACTGATATATAAAATTTATAAGTGTTGTATGAAAATTTTTATTTTCAACATATTTTGTAATTGTACTCATATAATAACCTCTAATTCGTATTTTTTATTACTAATCTTATAAAATATATTTTATCATGATGTAATGGTAATGTAAATTAGGAAAAAGAAAAAAGTCAACAATTTGACTTAATTCATACTAAGTATTTTAGAAATTTCACGTGTTGTTAGTACTTTTCCTTCAGAAACTTTATTTCCGTTAATTATTAAAGTAGGAGTATTTTTTATATTATATTTTTTTAAATAATTAACATCATTTATTTCTTTAACATCTATATTAATATCACTATTTATTTTTCTTATATTTTTAATTAATTTAATTCCATTATGTGTTTTACTTCCTACAACTTTTATTTCTATACTTATTCCTCCTTCCATGATTACATGATACTATAACAAAATGAATAAGATGTGAAATAATTATGAAGTTTTTGTGAAATTAATTTATTAAAAAACATGAGTATAATCTCATGAATTTTATTTAAATAAATTTTTAACTTTATCTATAAAACTAGTTTTAGTTTCTTTATTAGTATTAGTTTTTTCTTCTACTTTCTTTTCTTTACTATCTATTACTAATACGATTTTAGTTTCATTAGCATTATTTTTATTAGTTAATTGATATTCATTACCTAAACTAACTAATTTTTTAACTCTAGCACTTGTAGGTTTAACTTTATTATCTACTATATCACTTAATACTTTTATACCTTCATCATTGTATTTAGTTATACCATTAGACAATTCATTAATACCATTATCTAACATATCTACACCATTATATAAAGTACCAAGTGATTCACTAATACTTTTTACAGATTCATTTTTAACAGCATTTGCAACTTCATTAGATAATGTTGGTGCAATACTACTTGCTACACTTTCCGCAGTACTTTTTGCGACATCTGCTGATACACTTTTAGAAACATTTTCTGCAACATAATTAGATGTATCACTTAATGCATTTTTAATACTTGTTTCTACTGCGCTTTTTAACGCTATAAATGTTCTATCATTATTTATAGTATTACAAGTGACTAATTCTTCTTGTGTATATGAAGTATAATCTTCACCCTTAGTATTAATAGCATTTTGACATACTAAGTATGAATTATATTCTCCAGTTGCTTGTAAATATGTACCTAATATATTTAATCCAGCATTATTACCAATTTCATTTACTTTAGCATCATTAGGATCCATATTATTTTTAACTTCTTCCCAAGCAGTATCTTTAATATTATTAATATAACTTTCAGTAAAAGTACTGCTAACATTACTTACTGTTTTATTTTTTATTGCATTAACATCTTCTTCGCTTAAAGCATTTCCACTACTCTTCTTAAGTTTATCAATAGAACTAGATAAACTGTTCTTTAAAGTATTTGAACCACTTTTTATTTTCTTAGATGATTCATCTATTAAATTCATATTATTTTGTAAAACTTTAGTTTTTTCATATAAACTATCTAAGTCATTTAAACTACTAATATCACTACTACTAATTAATTTAGGAGTTGCAACATTATATATAGAAGGTAATTTAAAATTAGTTGTATCAAAAGTAATAGTAATATTATTCATATTCTTTAAACTACTAATATTTAAACTTTCATATAATCCTGGAGCACTTAATCCTACTACTATATTCTTAGTACCAGTAGAAATTACTTTACCATTATTAATATTTATATTAGTATTTTCTTTACCGTCAAGTATCATACCTGTAGTTATTAAAAATGGTGTATACATAGTTTCATTCTTACCATTTATACTAACATTATGACTATCTTTATTTTTATAATCTATTGATATACTTACTTTACCTTTTTTACCTAGTATATCATCTAATTCCTTTACTTTATCATCTAATTTATATGTTATACTTAATTCTATTGGTAAATCTTTATCATATTTACCTTGATAAAATATATCATTTTTATTAGAATTCCATACAATCTTATTATTATCTATTTTATATGTTTCATCACCATTTATATTTAAAATATCTTTTAATTCTGAGTAATCATTTATATTTTCTAACTTTTCATCATTTATTAAATGTTCATTAACAAAAGTTGTTTTTAATTTACCATTATATTCTAATTTACTATATACTGTTTCATTTTTACTTAAAGCATGTACTGGAGTTGCAAATAAAGACAATATTAGAAATGAACCAACAATAGTATTTTTAATCTTTTTATTCATATTAACTTTCCTTTCTTTTATAACAAATTTATCAAATATTAATAGTATAGACGGTAATACAGTTATTACTACTATCATACTTATTATGGCACCTCTTGAAATTAATGTACAAAGAGAACCAACCATTTCGAGTTTAGAATAAACTCCTACACCGAATGTTGCAGCAAAGAAACATAATCCACTAACAAATATAGAGTGTCCATTATAATCAAGTGTTAATTTCATAGCCTCTTTCTTATCATATTTCTTTCTATTGTCTATATATGTTGTAGTGAGTAATATTGCATAATCAATTGTAGCCCCTAGCTGTATAGTACCTAGTACTATTGGCGCAACAAATGGAAGTACTGTTCCAATAAAGTATGATATAGACATATTAGTGAAAATAGCAAACTCTATTGCAAGTATTAAAAGAATTGGTAATGATAAACTACGAAGTACAATAATTAATATAATAAATATACAAACTATAGAAGAATAATTAACATTTTTAAAGTCAGTATCACTTATATTAATTAAGTCTTTCATTAAAGGACCTTCACCTGCTACAATAGCAGTATCATCATATTTCTTAACAATATCATTAACTTTAACTATTTGATTATTTAATTCATCACTAGCAACTTCATAAATTGAGTTAACAAGTATTGCTTGATATTTATCATTTTTAAATATACTTAATGTATCTTTATCTAACATATTATCTGATAAACCAGCATTCTTTAATTCTTCATAAGATAATACAAAATCTATACCATCTACATCTTTTAAATCATTTATCATATTATTTACATTATTACTCTTCAAATTACTATTAACTAATATTATTTCTGGACTAACTATATTATAATTATCTCTTAAATAATTATTAGTACTAATACTTTCTAATGTTTCTGGTAATGATTTATCTATTTTATAATATACACTAACTTTGTTATTAGCTAAATACATAGGAACCAATAATATTAAGAATATTATAAATATTAATTTATTATGTTTTATAACAAAACTATTTAATGGACTGAAATTAATTTTAAAACTCTTATGTTTAGTTTTTTCTACATATTTATCAAATGTAAGAAGTAATGCTGGGAATAATGTAATAACACTTATAACACCTAGTAAAACTCCTTTCGCCATTACTATACCTAAATCTCGTCCTAAAGTTAATTTCATAGTACAAAGTACTAAGAATCCAGCAATTGTTGTTAAACTACTACCCATAACTGATTTAAATGTTTCAACTATTGCTTCACTCATAGCCTCATTTCTATTCTCATATTTTTTCTTTTTATCTTCATAAGAATGATATAAGAATATAGAAAAATCTGTAGTAACCCCTAGCTGTAAAACAGCAACTAAAGCTTTAGTAATATATGATATTTCTCCTAAAAATATATTACTACCTAAATTAAATAATATAGCACAACCAATATTACCTAGTAATAATACTGGAACTAAGTATGAATCAAGTGATAATTCTAATACTAATATACATAGTACAACAGCAATAACAATATATATCATTATTTCACTTTCACTTAAATTCATAGTATCAAGTACCATACTACTCATACCACCAAGTTTCATATTTTTAGATATCTTTCTTATTTCTCTAACAGCATCTATTGTAGAATTAGCACTAGTACCATCTTTAAAAGTAATAAGTAAAATATCTGTATTATCTTTATGTAAATGACTAGTGACCTCACTTGGTAAGAAATCTACTGGCACATTAGTACCAACAACATCATATAGAGATATAACATTATTTACGCCATCTACATCTTTTATTTTATCCTCTAATTTAATAATATCTTTATTAGATAAATTACTCACTACTACTGTACTATAAGAACCCATATTAAAGTCATCAGTTAAAATATTTTGTCCTTTAATAGTCTCAATATCACTAGGCAAATAAACTAATATATCATAATTTACTTTAGTTAATTTCATACCTATAAAAGATAATATTAGTAATATTAGAGATATAATTAATATTAATATTTTCTTTTCACAAATCTTATTTGCAAACTTTTTCATATTTCTTCTCCCTTCAAAAAGTATTTTATTAAAACATATAAAAAAATAACACACAATATATTAATAATAAGTATGTTATCCAACAAAATATAAAATATGTATTAATATTTATCCAACAAAATATACTTTATCTTTACTTTTGTAAAATATATCATATAATATAGTTGTGATTATTATGAAAGAGAAGAAAGATTTAAGAATTATAAAAACTAAAATGGCATTATATAATGCATTAACTAATTTAATGAAAGATAAAACATTTGAGGAAATTAGAGTAAGTGATATATGTAATGAAGCATTAATTAATAGGTCAACTTTTTATGCTCATTATGATGATAAATATGAATTACTTGTAGATTTTTTAAAGAATGTAGAAAATGAATTAACTAGTGAATTATCTAAAAATAGTAATATAGTTAATACTAAAGAATATTATATAGAACTTATTAGATTATTTTTAAATCACATTGAAGAAAAGAAAGATATATATAATTCAATTATGATTAATAATAGAAATAGTATTATGATGGATATTTTACTTAATGTAGTTAATAATGATTTATTAAATAAAGCAAACGTTAATAATAATAGTGTTATTCCAAGTGATATAGCTGCTAAATTTTATTTAGGTGGTGTTATTAATTTAGGAATAGACTATATTAGTAATAATAAATATTCTAAAGAAGATTTAATTAAATATTATAGTATTTTAATACCAGATAATATAGGAAAAGAGTAATTGTTAGTTACTCTTTATTTCTTTTCCATTAACATATAATTTATATCCATTAAAATCTATATTAGAATTAGTACTATCACTATTATATAAACTAGTTATACATCAATCATCAGTTAATTTTATACTAGATGTTTTATCTAATTTTAATGTTATAGATTTAGCACTGTTATCACTATTTATAGTACCTTCATAATAAGATTTATTTGTAAGATTCATTGTTAATGTACTAATACTATCTATCACAATATTTCCTATTGCTTTTTGGTTAGTCATATTTAATGTAACAGTTCCACCATTACTTCCAGTATTTCCCCAAGAATCAGCTTGTGCTCTTAAAAATGAGCCTGTACTATCATTTTTTGTAATAGTATTATTTTCTAGATTTATTTCACTTGATGTATTAGTTATATAAAATGTATCTCCTTTATTAGTTGTGATTTTAGAATTTTTAGAAGTAAATGTACTAACACCAGTATCTGCATCTCCACTCATTGATTGATAAAGAAAGATATTTTTATATGTTGTAGATTTTCCATTTAATTTATTATTAGTATCAGTTAAATCTACATTTTCTAATGTAACACTGTTTTTACCTTCTATTACAACACCTTCACTTGCAGTAGCAATTAAAGTAGCGTTTTTTACAGTAATATCGGCAGTTGAATATATTGTTGGAGAACCTTGTCCAGTAGTTTTATAAGTTCCTTTATTTACTACAACAGTTCCGCCTCCTCTATCAGTTCTAATTGCAGCACTACTAGTACCACTTGTATTAATTTCTAAGTTAGTAGCATTCATCACGCCACCACCAGTTGTCATTATTCCACCAGAATTATCTTTTGTTGAAGTTATTTTAGAATCACTTATATTAATAGTTGTTCCATCACTATTTGTATTATTAGTTGTTGCACTACCTCCATAACTAAATACTCCATTAGCACCTGTTGCATCAGTTTTAACAGTTATATTCTTTAAATTTAATGTACTACCATCTTTTGCAAGTATTGCAGAATTAGTCCCATAAAATGATGTATTATCTCCACCATCACTATCTCCAGTTTTATTAACTGTAATATTACTCAATGTACTAGTACCATTACTAACTAATATAGCATTTTCATCACTACTACTAGATTTATATTCACCACTATCAATTTCAGTATCTTCTTTTATTTCAGTATTAGCAGAATATGTAGCATTAGAATTATTATTCATATTATTATTGTTATTATTTAAAAATACACTTTTAATTATATATGAATCTAAATAAGTTAATCCTCCAGTAATTATTATAGTACTCATAATATATATTAAAATCTTATCTTTATTTTTAAATGTTTCTTTAATACCATATTTATTAAAATTAGACATTATTAAATACATAATCAAGATACCAAACATAAAACTTTCTACACTAAATAGAATAACATACTTAGTATCAAGTGATGTATTCATATTATTTGGAATACTAGGCATTTCACTAAGTTTGTTATTATCAGTATTAGATTCATTATTTGTACCACTATTGTTTTCGGTACTCTTTGTAGTATTATTTTCGTTATTTTCATCAGGTTTTGCAGGGGGTTCTTCTCCAGAATCATTACTTGGTTTTTCTGGTGGAGTATTTGTATCACTATCACTAGAATTATTATTATTTCTAGGCATTTCTGGTGGTTCTCCCATATTATTACCGTTACCACCATTATTATTCATATTAGGCATAGTATTATTACTAGTATGATTTTTAGCATAATTCATAGTAAAGAACATACTTACACCAATTAGTATAATTAATATACTTATCATTATATTTTTTAAATATCTTTTATATTATTTATTTCATTTCATTTTTATTATAATTATTATTAAATATTCTATTTTATTATATAATCTCTCCTTTCTTTAATTAAATATTAATACTGTTTTATTAAATGAAAATTAAAAAAATGTAGTTTTTTGTACTACATTAAATTATTTATGAATTTTATAATTTTTTTATTCAGCATCTATAATATTATACATTATTAAGAATCTGTAATTATTTTAATTTTCATTTATAATTTCTAAATTTTTTTTAACACTCTATCTCCTTCATAGAAAGAAAATACATCAGACATTTCTATATTACCCAATACTTGATAAGACAAAAACTTCTATAACTGCACAATCATTGCAACCGGCTGTTCATGTAAATATTTTATAAGTTTATTTATTGGTAAATATGAAATAGACAATAATATTGTATTTAATTATTTTTTTTTAGATATATTATAATTTTTTACAAAATATTTATTTTCCATATCCCATATTGAATCGCCTACAAAAACTATTGCATTATCAAACAATTTAAGTTTAATAGGATACTTGGATAATTTTAGTGTATCATCATTTATATATTCTAACTCTATCTTAGGTCTAAAAGCTGATAAAAACAATTTTTCTTCTTCTATATTATAAAAAATTTCTATATTCCAATTCTCGCAAGAATAAAATCCAATATATTTAGAATAATCAAATCTCTTTTTAACTCCTTCAATATATGGTAACTCTAATTCATTAAATATTTTTTCTGCATATTTTTCCCATTCTTCATCATCTGTAACTAACATTGTTTTTTGTATATCAAACTGATCAAATAACTTTTCAATAAATTTTTGATAAGCTTCTTCATATCTATAAATGTTATTGATATTGTTGTTATTACTCATTCGAATTCTTTCTTCAATAAAACTTTTATAATGATTTGTCCAAAATTCTCCTCTATTAGTAAAAGAGGCATTTAAACTTTTTCTTATATAATTTCTTTTCAAAAATACCAAAAATATATCTTCTTTTTCAAAAATGTTTAGCAATTTATTATAATATTCTTTTATGTCTTGACCAGACAAATCAGAAATTAACAAGTAATCATGAATATTTTTAAAAAAATTGGAATCCAAAATATATGTAAAATTATCTTTTTTTATTTTTTGATAAAATATATTCCACCTTTCAAGCAAATTATTCATTTCTTCTTTTAATTTATCAAAATTTACTTGCTCATGTCTAGGCAAATCTAAATTTAAATTTATATCATTTTTGCTTTCTTCATGAAACCACTTAACATTTATAGAACTTTTCTTCATACTTTCAAAAATTATATCACTTATTGTCGATTTTCCTGATGTTGAAATACCATCAATTAATATCACTTTTTTATTAAATTTATAAATATTATATTTATCTATTTTTTCTCTCGCTTGTGTTTGGTAAATTATATCCATTTTTTTAACAAATATATCCACTAATTTTTTCATCTTACTTTTTAATCTTCTTACTTTACTTATATTCCATTCTTTATGATGATCAATCAAATGAACTAAATACATATAATAATTAAATGCAGAAATACAACATGAATCTTTTAATTTAGACTCATTATAAATTCTTACTACAATATCAATCGTATCTATAAACTTATCTATATTTTTTATTTTTGTTAACGAACTAGGATTTGCTATTTCATCATATACATAATATATTTGATTATCATAATAAAAATTTGTACATTTATTTAAGTATTTATATGTTGTATAAGTATCTTCAAAATTATTAAATTCTATAAAACAATTTTTATCTAATTTTTCTTTTTTCATTACCTTTAAAAATAATGGTCCAAAAAGAAAACAATTATTAATTTCATTAATATTATGTCTTCCAGGACTTATTTCTTTGCTAAAACAATTAATCTGTTTTATACCATTTTTTGTAATATTTGCTACATCAAACATTAAAACATCGCAATTTTCCTGCATAAAAATTTCATTAATTTTTATGAAAACATCATCATTCGGTAAATAATCATCACTATCACAAAAGAACACTAAATCACCAGTAGTATTCTCAAAACCTATTTTTCGTGCTTTGCCAACACCTTCATTTTTTTTAAAAATAATTTTTGTATTATCTTTCTCAATATATTTTAACAAAAATTTTGTTGTTTTATCAGTTGATCCATCATTTACAATTACAACTTCAAAATTATTATACTTTTGGTTATATATTGACTTTAATAAACGTTCAATAGTTTTTTCAGCATTATAAACAGTTATTACTACACTTATTTTCATATTATCTTTTTAGTACCTTCATATTTTTTGTTAAATTAATATTAAATAATATATTATTAATGACTTTTTCAATATTTTCATGATCAAAAGATGTTATATTAATTATACTATTGTATAACTCTTCTAATTCTTCTTCATTTAATTTGTTTAATATTGCTAAAATACCATTATTCCAATTTGATGTTTGATATTTCCATTTTAAATTATATAATATTGCTAATTTCTTATAATATGCACTCTCTTTTGAAAGTATCTTATCTTGCAAATTTACATTATCATTGTTAATTAAATATGGTGTCGCCATATAATGAATCTTTTTATTTCCAAAAATATTATTTATATAATTCGAAATAAACATTTCATATATTTGATGATTACTAGCTATCAATATTTGATTTTTACTTATCTCAAGCTGATTAAACATTATCCACAACATATCTATATCAATGTTGTATTTTTCTCCCTCGATTCTTATGTTATAATCATTTTGCCTATTTTTTGATATTAAAAGCATTTGATTTAAAAATTTATTCGTTAAATCATTTACCACTTTTTTTGAAAAATTTGGAGTTATCGAAATGTCATTACAAAATTCTTTTTTAATTTCCAAATATAAACTTTTTTGAGAGTATTCTTTACACTCCTTTCTACATAATTTACACATAATTTTATTATTTTTCCAATAATATAAGTCACCATTACTGTAATTATTTAATGCAGATTTTGACATTTCTACTCTTCCACAATCACATCTAATTATTGGTCCATTTTTAATAATTATCGTTCCTTTTTTATATAATTGTTCTACCCTCTTTAAATATTCATTTACAAAATCTACATCTTTAATTATTTCATTATATTTAATTTTAAATTTCTCTATACTATCTGTATACTTTTTTAAATATTCTTGTTTTTCATCATATGAATGCATTAAATTAAATGTTAAAACTTTTTTACATTTTAAAATTGAGCCAAAAACATCACATAAAGTTGGTGCAATCATTAAACCTACATTTATATTTTTATACGGTTTTATTGGCATTGTTGTTATCATTAAATCTTCCATATTTCCACCTAAAATTATTTAGCTCATATATTCTTCACGTATTATAGAATAATTTTTTAAACTCATCGGTTTTTTAGTAATTTTGTCTATCATTCTATTTCTTGAAACACCCTCAAATTTCATACCAGCTTTTTCCATTACTCTACCACTAGCAACATTCTGAAATAAATGATTGGCATAAATCGTTTCTACTCCAACTTTCTCAAAAAAGAATTTTATGACCATTTTTAATGCTTCAGTAGCATATCCATTATTCCACCATTTTGATCCATAACAATAACCTAAAGCAACAGTTTTATTTATTTCATCAACTTTAACAGCAGTAATGGAACCAATTAACATATTTGTGTTTTTTTCTATAACAACCCATTTATAAGAATTGTCATTTTTATAACTTTCTTCCCATTTTTTCATTAAATTTTCTGCATCTTTTACATTAGTGTGCCTATTCCACACCACATATCTAGAAACTAAAGGATCTTTTCCATAATTTTCAAATATTTGTTTAGCATCATTCATTTTACCTTTTCTTAATATCAATCTATCAGTTTCAAGTTTTATAGTTCCTTTACTTTTCATATTTTTTCATCTCCACCTTCAAATTTTTTTCTAATTCCTTGTACAAATCACGTTTTGTTTTATTTAAATCTTTTATAAGATTATCAGAATAAAATAATTTCTTATATTTGCTATTTAAAATAGATGTTAATATAGTTTTATCAGAATGCAAACTAAAATCCATGTCATCTTCATCTAATATATATTGTAATGTTTGAATTAAGCTTAAATATTTATAAATTTTTTTATAAAAATCTTTTGAAAGTCCTATATTTGATTTTTCAAATTCTAATAAATTAATAGTTTTTAATTCGTTATTTAATCTTAAATAAATTGCCAACATATCATATGTATTATGTAATACTAATATTTTATAAACATACTTTAAATCTTTAATCTTTACTTTTTTTGAAGTATCACATAAATAGTTATTATCACTTTTTATAGAATATAAAATTCTACCAATCAATTGACTTATATTTTTTTTACCTCTAAAAATTTTTCTGCTTTTAACAAATTTTTTATACAAACCATTATCATACACTAATTCTAAGCTATTCGTCCATTCATTGATATTTTTAGAATTATCATTAATATTCAAATACTTTATTAAATCATCTATATCTCTAGTTGAATTATATGTCTTAAACATTAATTCTTCTGCATTTTTTCTGCATTTATTATAAATAATTCCATCATCAAAGTAAATTGGGTATTTATTATTTTTTATAAATTCATAATTATTTTTACTAATTAGAGGCAAATATACAACCATACTATGAATCCTATCTTTTCCTCTATATTTCAATATAATTTGTAAAATATAGTTTACTCTCTCTTCAATATTTATCATTTTTTCATATTTTTTATTTGAATAAAAATAATTTATATCAATATCACTGTATAATGTGTTCGATCCTCTTGCTAAACTACCATTTATCATTACGCAACATTTTATTTCCTTGAATTCATCAAATTCACCGATTACATCCTTTATCAATTCTTTTATAATTTTTCTATAATCATAAAGATTATTAACAAATTCTTGCCTATTATAATTAACAGTACATTCTTGAATTCTTTGCTTGCATGTTTCTAACCTAGAAACATATTTCTTTTCATATTTTTTAATTATATTTTTATATTCTCTTACTTGCATTATAATCCCAACCTTATTTTTTATAAATTTATGTATTCTCTTTAAAGTATTATTAAAAAATAATAATTAATGTTTACTAAACTCTTTTATTTTTCTTTTTGCTAAACTAGTATGCACTTTATCTATCCAATCAATTCTAGGTCCATACGATAATTCATCAACAACTATTCTAACTCTATCTTTATTTTTTAAAATATAATCAACTGGTACATATTCATCATTGACAAATACTCCAACCATTGTATTACCGATGTCAGTATGTATTTTATAAGCAAAGTCTATTGGAGTAGATCCTTTTGGTAATTCTATAATATCTCCCTTAGTACTATATACATAAACTTTATCTGCAAATAATTCATTTTTTACTTGCATAACAAATTCTTGATTATCTCCAAATATACTATTTATTTCGATAAGCGATTTAAAAAATTGATATTTTTCTTTTAAATCTTTTTGCATTATATCTCTAGCATTCCCTTTTTCATTATCCCAATATGCAGTTAATCCAAAAGAAGCTATTTTATCCATATCAAACGTTCTTATTTGTGTTTGTACTAACTTATCTTCTGGTCCAAATACCGTTGTATGCAAACTTCTATACATATTAGTTTTAGGATTACATATATAATCTTTAAATTTATCATTAATTGGATGATATAACTTATGTATTAATCCTAAACTCAAATAGCAATTGCTTATATTATCTACCATTATTTTAAGTGCTAATAAATCATGTATATCTGATAATTTTTGTCCTTCATTTATCCTTTTATATAAACCATAAATATTTTTAGTTCTAACCTTTATTTCATTTGGTATATTATTATCTTTTAAAATATTTTCTATCTTATATAATATTTCTATCAAACAAGATTTACTTGATTCTTCTAATTTTATTTTTCTTTCTTCAATATTTTTATACATATCAGGTTTTAAATATTTTAAACATATATCTTCTAATTCTGATTTTATTCTATAAGCACCAATTAAGTAAGCCAGTGGTATAAATATTTCCATTGTTTCTATAGAATTTTCTTTTTGTTTAAATTCATTTTTATATTCTAATGTTCTCATATTATGTAATCTATCTGCTAATTTAATAATTATTATCCTAACATCATCAGTTATACCGGTAATAATTTTTCTTGTATTAGCATAATTTTGTTCTTGTTTAGTAGAAAAGTTCATTTTAGATAATTTAGTTACACCATCAACTAGATTTGCTATTTCTTGATTAAAATCATGAGCAATATCTTCTTTAGTAATATTAGTATCTTCTAAAGTATCATGTAAAAGTCCTGCACATATCGTATCTTTATCAGCATGAATTTCAGCAAGTATGTATGCAACATTTAAAGGATGACTTATATAAGGCTCCCCACTTTGTCTAAATTGACCATCATGCAATGTTTTAGCATAATCATACGCTCTTTTTACAACACTAACTTCATCAGGATTATAAGATTGTAATTTTTCTATCAAATCTTGTAATTTTAAATTATTCATTAACACCTCCTAATAATATTAAAGAAAAAACGCCAATTAGTCAGTAACCCCCGAGGGACTAAGACCAATTAACGTTTTTAGAG
>CAKOHQ010000032.1 GCA_934085875.1 uncultured Bacilli bacterium
AATACAAGTGATACAACAATAAAAGGTGTTAAAGTAAATAAAGATTTAACATATCCAGTAGGTTTGTTAAGTTATAACGAGGTAAAATATGCAGGATTAACAGGATTTAATGGAAATAATGCTTACTATTTATATAATTCATCTATAACTTCTTTTTGGTGGCTTTTGTCTCCGAAATACTTTAGTGATCCGTTTGCGGACGAGTGGAGCGTTGCTGGGTCGTATGGTCTCTTCAACGACAACTACCTCAACGACTCTCTCGCTTTCCGCCCTAGTTTGAGTCTAAAGGCTAGTGTACTAATAAATGGTGGAGATGGAACAAAAGAAAATCCATATACATTAAAATTGAAATAGAAGAAATGAGATAGTTTTTGCTATCTTGTTTTTGTTTTATATTGTATAATTGATTTAGAAGGTGAAATTATGAAAGATTTAAGAGTTGTTTTTATGGGGACTCCTACGTTTTCTGTTCCTGTATTAGAAACATTAATTGAAAATACAAATGTAGTGCTAGTTGTTAGTCAACCAGATAGTTTTGTAGGAAGAAAGAAAATATTAACTCCTAGTCCAGTAAAAAGTATTGCATTAGAAAATAATATAGAAGTATTTACTCCTATAAATATAAAAAATGATTATCAAAAGATAATAGATTCTAAACCTGATATAATTATAACTTGTGCATATGGACAAATTATACCGAAAATACTTTTAGATTTACCAAAACATAAATGTGTTAATGTTCATGCATCCTTATTACCTAAATATAGAGGCGGTGCTCCAATTCATGCATCCATTCTAAATGGAGATGAAAAAACAGGTATAACAATTATGTATATGGCAGAAGGTATGGATGATGGAAATATAATTAAACAACAAAGTATAAGAATAGAAGACGAAGATAATATAAACACTTTAAGTGATAAATTAAGTGTTCTTGGAAGTAAATTGTTAATAGAAACTTTACCTAGTATATTAAATAATACGTGTGATAATCTTGAACAAGATAAAGATAAAGTTACATTTGCTTATATTATTAAGAGAAAAGATGAAATTATTGATTTTAATAATAATTTTAAAAATATAAATAATAAAGTAAGAGCATTATATAATAGAAGTTATTTTATTATGAATGATGTTGAATATAAAGTAGTTAAAGTTAGATATGAAGATAAAGTTGGAGAAATTAGTAGAATTAATCATATATATAAAGATGGTATTGGAATAGGTGTTAAAGATGGTGAAGTTGTTATAACAGAATTTATACCATCTGGAAAAAAGCAAATGTTAGTTTCTTCATATTTAAATGGTATAGATAAAGAAAAATTAATTGGAGTAAAAGTAAATGAAAAAAAATAATATAAAAAAATTCTTTGTATGGTTTAAAAATGCATGGAATGATCCTAGAAAAAAAGCCGGGATTAAATTAATGTTTTATTTTCTATTCTTTATAATATTTTTGTCAGTAGCAGCTATAACTAATAGTATGAAAAATATTGATAAAGCTGTTAAAGAAGAAAATAAAACTGTACAAAGTGATAAGGATACTAAATATATAGATAAACAAAAGTATATATTAAATAATAAAATTAGTATTAATAGTATTATGAATATTAATAATAATAAATATGTTATTAATGGAAATATAGAAAATAATGTATTAGAAGGTTATTTGGAAAGTTATGATGTAATTAAGAAAATTATTATTAATGAAAATGGCATATATGAGAATAAAGATGGTGAATATATATTGTATAGTTGTGATATAAATAAGGATTTATTTAATTTTGAAAATATATTTAATATAATTAATAGAAGTAATGTAATTATGAATAATGATGGAGATAATAAAATATATTCTTATGATATTTTAAATGATAATAATAATATTATAATTAAAGTATATACTAATAGTCTTAATATATATAAAATTGAATATAATGATAATGGTAATCAATATATTATAAGTTTTGACATATAGGATGGAATGTTATATAATAAACCACAATTAGTGGGGGAAAATATGAATAAGAGAACAAAGAAAATTATTGTAAATAGTTTAACATTATCAAGAGTAGTTGGTACTTTGTTATTACCAATATTATTTAATTTGCTCAGTGCACCAGCATTTTTAATTACTATTTCAATACTTTATTGTACTGATTTATTAGATGGTTTATTTGCAAAACGTATATTTAAAGTTAAAACAATAGGTGGAGCGATTTTAGATATGACTGCTGATAAATTACTTGGATTTGGAGTTTTAATAATTTTATCTGGAATGTATCCAATAATGTCTATTCCTCTTATATTAGAATTGTTAATTGCAAGTGTTAATATAATTGGAGGTACTAAGGGTAATAACAATAAATCTAGTGAAATTGGAAGGATAAAGACAGTTATTGTTGGTTTGTCATTATGCTCTTTATTACTTTTAGGTTTATCAAATGAAATAATAGAGTGCATTAATAATATTAAAATAATAGATTTTATAAAATTTGTACAAAAGAATAAAAATTCTATTAAAGATGTTGCCACTACTGCTACTTTGGTTTCAGAAGGAATTGTTTTAACTGATTATAGTTTAAAAGCTTTTAAAAAGAATGAGAAAAAGGTTACTTTAGAAGAATTAAAAGAATTAAAAAAACAATTACTAAGTAATTTAAAAGAGAAGAGTTTTTATACTGATAAATTGTTTAATGAAAAGTATAATGATATAACTGAAGATTTGTCATTAAAGGATAAGTTGTTTCCTGATAAAGAAACTGAAAAAGAAATAAAAAAATTAGTGTTAAATTATAATAATGTTAAAAAAGTTAAGAAATAGTATTGACAAGTATTTTATAAATGGTATAATAATAACGAATTAAGAAGGAAAGCGATGTATCCACATCCACCTGATTGCATATAGCGATAGGTAAGAAGCCAATATATATTTAGGTTTTTAAGTGGATACGATTGTATTCACTTTTTAAATTTATGGAGGTGCGTTTTTATAGCAAACGTTAAGAAGGATGATCTACCAATCAATGATCAAATTAAAGTTAGTGAATTAATGGTAATTGGACCTAAAGGTGAACAAATGGGTACTAAGAAGTTATCTGATGCATTAACAATAGCTAATTATGCTGGATTGGACTTAGTATTAATGAGTTCTGCACCAGGACATGCTGTTGGAAAGATAATGGATTATAATAGGTATCGTTATGAACGTCAAAAAAAACAAAAAGAAGCTTTAAAGAAACAAAGAGAAAATAATAAGGAAATGAAAGAATATCAATTGTCTGTTACTATTGATGTTCATGATTTTGAAACAAGAAGAAAAAATGCTTGTAGTTATTTGGCTAAAGGACATAAAATTAAAGTATCTTTAAGATTTAAAGGACGTCAAATGGCACATACTGAACTTGGTCGTGATGTACTTTTAAAATTTGCAAATGAACTTGTTGATGTTGCAGATATTGAAAAAGAACCAGAGTTAGTTGGTAGAAATATGACTATGATATTAGCACCAAAAAAATAAGGAGGAAATAATTATGCCAAAACAAAAAACACATAATGCTAGTAGTAAAGTTTTAAAAAAACATAAAAGTGGATTAATAACTTATAAAAAATCAGGTGGTAATCACCAAACTGGTAAGGATACAGCAAAAGCAGTAAGACAAAGAAGAAAATCAGGAAATTTAGCGAAAGGAACAGTTGACAAATTAAAAAATGTCATCTAATGGTGAAGTGTAATGACTAGAGTTAAAGGTGGAACTGTTGCAAAAAACAGAAGAAGAAAAGTATTAAAAGCTGCTAAAGGTTACTTTGGTAGTAAACATAGATTATTTAAAACAGCACAAGAACAAGTATTCCATAGTGGAGCATATGCTTATAGAGATAGAAAACAAAATAAGAGAAATTTCAGAAAATTATGGATTACAAGAATTAATGCTGCTTGTAGACAAAATGATATAAGTTATTCAAAATTTATAAATGGTTTATCAAAAGCTAGTGTAGAAGTTAATAGAAAAATGTTAAGTGAACTTGCTATTGATAATCCTAAGGCTTTTACTGAATTAGTTAATGTATCTAAAGATGCTTTAAATGGTAAAGTAAAAAAAGTTGAAGTAAAAAAAGAAGAAAAAGAAACTAAAACTACTAAAGAAGTAAAAACAGATTTATCAAAGATGACAGTTGCTGAATTAAAAGCAATGGCTAAAGAAAAAGGTATATCTGGTTATACTAGTATGAAAAAAGATGAATTATTAAATGTTTTAAAATAATTCTTTTTTTTTGACAAAATAGTATAAGTATAATATAATATCTATTCAAAAGAAGGGGTTTTATGAAAATTATAAGAGTAGATGAAGAATATATTAATACTTTAGTACAATATAGATTACATAAAGATATAAAAAATCAAGAAGCTATATTTTACGTTTATAATAATGATTATTTATTGAAACTATTTAAATCTAATGATTTTATGACTTTAAATAATAAAATGTATATATTAAATAAATTATTTTATATAAAAAAATATGTTGATATTGAAGAGATTGTATGGCCTAATGACTTAGTTAAAGTTGGGAGTATTAATAGGGGATTTATTATGAATTTTATTAAATATAATAGTAATGTTGGTTTGATATTTAATTCTGATAAAGTTTCTATTGAAGATAAATTATTCTTTTTAAAAAGTATTGGTAATATATTAAAGAAATTAGAAAACAATGATAGTTTAAAGAGTATTGATTTTCACTTATCTGATATACATGAAGGTAATTTTATATATGATAGTAAAAATAATAATGTTAAAATTATTGATATAGATAGTAGTTATGTAGAAGGCGCTATTCCGTCGATTTCTAAATTTCTATATAGAAATGATAAGTTATGGGATTTTCCTAATAAATATCCTTTGGATGAAAATAATATACATATTCCTAGTAAGAATACAACTATTTTAAGTTTTGTATATATATTATTGAATTTTATTACAGGATATTATAGTCCTGATATGACTACTCATGATTTTTTTGAGACTTTAAATATTTTAAATAATATTGGTGTTAATAAAGAACTATTAGATTCTATATTTAATGTTTATAGTACTGAGGATAATTTTTTTGATTATGGTTTGTTAGAATGTATTACTCCAGATGTAATAAATAAATATAAAGAATTGAGTTTAAAAAATCATTGACATCAATATTAAAATAATATAAAATATGCACAAAAGAGGTTAGGGTTTATGAAATTATTAAATGAAGTAAATAATATTGTATTAGATGATAATAATAAATATTATTTAGAAGATATAGAGAAAATGTATTTTAATTATATAAGTATATTAAAACAATTGGATCATAAGTTACTAAAAGAATATTTAGCAATTATAAAAAGCAATGAACTTTTATATAATCAACAATCTGAAAATGAAAGTTCATTACTTATTTCTATATATATGAATTTATCTAAATCTAATTCGATAGATAAAATGATTAAATTGATGGGCAATTCTAAAGATATTCATAGAAAAGATATTTTAAAATTGTATAAAATATTAATGGAAGGTACAACTGACTCTAATGTTAATGATGAATTTAGAAAAGATAATAATAAATTTGTAGGTGCATTTAATATTGATGGTACTAAAAGAATAGACTATATGCCTATTGATTATAATGAAATAGAAAATGTTATGGAAAGAATTGTTGATATAATAAATAGTAAAGATGATAATATTTTTATAAATCCGTTTATAGTTCATGCATTAATTTCTGTTGCACAACCTTTTGATGATGGAAATACTAGATTTTCAAGACTTATACAGCATGGTAAGATATGGCTAAATACTAATAGGTTATGTAATGTTAATTTCAATGTTCCAATCATGTATCTTTCTCGAAATTATTTAATTTCAAGGATTCAATATCGTTCATTATTAAAAGATTTAGCAATAGAAGGAAATAATGTGGTATGGAATAATTGGTTTAAATATAATTTAAATATGGTAAGTGAACAACTTTATTACTTGGATGCAAATGTAAAAAAATTAATAAAAAAAAGTTAAGAAATAAAATTCTTAACATATTCATTGTATGCTTTGTCATCAATAGTTGATATACTTTTATAAAGTATATCTTTTTTATCTAAAATTTCTTTTATAATATGATTTTTGAGTATTGGATTACGTATTAATAAAGGACCTAAATTATATGTTGCATATAAATTCTTATAATGAATTCCTTCGTATTTTGATTTATAATTATCAGCATAACCATCTATAATATTAAATAAATGGTAATTTTTATTGTTTAGAACACATTGTCTGTTTTGAAAAGCTATGACAGGTTCTTTATAAAAATCACATTCTAATATTTCTTCACCTATAATACGTTTATCTACTTCCTTTGAGTAAAAATCAAATAATCCTAATGTTTCTATTTTTTTTCCATTTGTTTTTTCTATATATTTACCTAATAGTTCATAACTATTTCCTGTAAAAATAAAGTGTTTATTATTTTCTAAAGCATTTTTTATTTGATCTTTATATTTTAATAAGTTGTCTATTACTATTATTTGATTTTCTTCACTGCCACATCCCATATAATATATATCATATTTATTAAAATCTATTTTATCTTTTATACTTAATTCTGTTATTTCTGTAAACATATCTTGATCATTGAATCCTTTTTCTAGAGCTAGTATGTTACCATTTTCTCCATATAGGTTCATTAAATCGTAGTATAAATGAGCTATTTTAATTTTTTCTATTTTTTCCATGGCTTTCCTCCATTATTTTTTTTCTTAAAATTTCAGTCATATCGAAACATACCATAGTATATATATTTCCTATTGATTCATTTTTTACTTTTTTTATAATATTATTTATTTTGTCTATTACTATTAATTTTTCTTCTGGTATATTAGCATATTTTAATCTAGTTAACACATCATATCTAAATCTTCCTATTATAAATATTTTGTCTATATTGTTATCATTTAATAATTCAAAATCTATATCGTATAACCAACTTATATCGTTTAGTTTATATCTTCTAGATACATTATCGAATCCTAAAATAAGAGTTTTTTTATCTTTTTTATATAATGTAGTGATTCGTAATAACTTAAATTATTTTCATTTTTACTTTCTAACATTTCTATTGTTCTACCATCTATATTGTATGTTTTCATTCTTTTAGAAGGCATTATTTCTTCATTTAAATATTTTTTTATAGATTCATCTGTTAATCCAATTGTTTTGCATAGTGTATATGCTGCTAGTGTGTAATAAACTGCAAAGAAAACGTTTTTATTTATATGATATATAGAATCATTTATAGTGAAAAATTGTTTTTCAAGGTTTACATCATCTGCTTCAAAATTTACTTTTTCTCTTGCAAAATCACAATTTGTACACTTATATTTACCTATATGTCCTGTATGATAATAATCATATTTTAGTTTAGTATGACATATTGGACAGTATGCTGCATCAACTGAATTATTTATTGGCTTTGTAGTATCATATTTTGTTTTTGCTATACCATAAGTTGTTATTAATCCATGATGTTCATATTTTATTCTATTTAGAAATGGATCATCTGCATTAATAATAATATGTGTATCGTCACCTATGGAATTAATAATTTTATTTAATATTAATTCTGGATGTCCGTTTCTAGATGGTTGATCACGTGTAATATTTGTTATTAAAAGATGTGTTAATGTATTTTTATCAAATATTTCTTTAATATAAGATTCATCTAATTCCATTAGTAATATATCTGCATTGATTTTTTTTGTAATAGGATTTGTATTATTTAAAATTAATGTTATGGCTGCATTTATTAAGTTTGAACCATTTTTATTCCATACTACTTTATAATTATTTTTTTCTAAAATATAGGCTATTTCTGTCGTAGTGGAACCTTTACCACTGCTACCAGTAATACCTATAACATACTTTGGATATTTTATTTTTTTTAAAATATTTTTATCATGTTTTTTTACTAAACTTCCAGGAAAAACACTTCCATCTCTTTTAAATAATCTGCATATTCTGTATATTAATTTATTATAAATAATAAGTAATGTTGTTTTCATATTCTTCACCTATAATTATTATAGCACGATACTATTTAAATAATAAATAATTAAATAGTACTATTTTACATATTGTTTAAGAAAAGAAATTATAGTATAATTAGGTTATTGTAGGAGTGGTGCACTTTGAGAAGAATTTTATCTAGTATAGATTTAGGAACTAATTCTATAAAATTAGTTGTTGGTGAAATAATAAATGATAAACTAAATATTTTATGTGCTTTATCTCAAGAAAGTAAAGGGATAAAGAATGGATTAATTGTATCAAGTGATGATGTAATATATAGTATAAAAAAAATATTAAAAAAATCAGAAGAAATATTAGGTTTAAAAATAAAAAAAGTTGTTACTTCAGTTCCTGAATATGATTTAAAATTTAATAAAAGTGTTGGTATTAATACAATTACTAATGAAGATAATGTAGTAACTAAAAATGATATTTCTAGAATACTTAAAACTTGTGCTTATAATAAAATAACGGATGACTATGAATTAATAAATATAATTCCTTTAGAATACGAACTTGATGAGAAGATTGTTAAAAATCCTGTTGGAATGATGGGAAATAAATTAAGATTAAAAAGTATTGTTATTAGCGCACCAAAAGATAATACATATGATTTTATTAAAATACTTGAAAAAAGTGGGTTAGAAATTATAGATATTACTATTGGAGGATTGGCAGATTATGCTCTTTTTAAAAATGAGTTTTTAGATGAAAATAACGGTGTTATAGTTAATTTAGGTGCTGGTAAAACTACTATATCTGTTTTTTATAAAGGAATATTAATAGATAATTTAATATTAAAAGATTCGGGAAATATTATAGATAATGATATAAGTTTTATGTATAAAACTAAATTAAGCGATAGCAAAAAATTAAAAGAGAGATTTGCACTTGCAAGTAGTAAGTATGCTAATCCTAAAGAAAATACTTTTTTAATAAATAAATTAGGTGAAAAAATAGAAGTTAATCAATATGAAATAAGTGAATATGTTAATGCTAGGATGGAAGAAATATTAAAAAAAGTAAAAAATAAGATAAATTACTTAACAAAAAAGGAAATTAGTTATATAATATTTACAGGAGGATTGACTGAAATAAAGGATTTTAACATTATTTGTGAACAAATATTTGGAAGTAATGTTACTTATGGGAATGTCAATATAATAGGTGCTAGAGATAATAAATATTCTACATCTATTGGTTTAATAATGAATTTTAATAATAAATTAAATTCTAAAGATAAAGATTATTCAGTGTTTGATACTGATGAGATAGATATGTTGAGTTCTAGTGAAAAAAAGATAAATGTAGCTAGTGATGGAATATTAGGGAAAGTTTTTGGTTATTTTTTCGATAATTAAGGGAGAGTGGAAGAAATGTTCGATTTACAAATGGATCAAATTGCTAAAATAAAAGTTATTGGTGTCGGGGGCGGAGGATGTAATGCCGTAAACCGAATGATTGAATCTGGTGTTAAAGGAGTAGAATTTATAGTTGCTAATACTGATTTACAAGTATTAAATGTTTCTAAAGCAGAAAATAAACTTCAAATAGGGCAAGATATTACAAATGGTTTAGGTGCTGGTGCTAATCCTGAAGTGGGACGTGAGGCAGCTGTTGAAAGTAAAAATGACATAGCAGAAGCTTTAAAAGGCGCTGATATGGTTTTCGTTACTTGTGGAATGGGTGGCGGAACAGGTACTGGTGCTGCTCCAGTTATAGCTGAGATTGCACAAAATTTAGGAGCTTTAACTGTTGGTATAGTTACTAAACCTTTTAGATTTGAAGGAAAAAGAAGAATGGAACAAGCTGTGTTAGGTATTGATGAATTAAGAAAACATGTAGATACATTAATTGTAATACCTAATGATAAATTGAGAGATATTATAGATAAATCAACTCCAATGGTTGATGCATTTAAAGAAGTTGATAATGTACTTCATAGAGGTGTACAATCTATAAGTGATTTAATTGCTGTATCTGGTCTTGTTAATCTAGATTTTGCTGATGTTAAAGCAGTTATGGAAAAACGTGGAAATGCTTTAATTGGTATAGGATTAGGTGTTGGTGAAAATAGAGCTATTGAAGCTGCTAAACAAGCTGTATCTAGTCCACTACTAGAAACTAGTATAAGTGGTGCAACTGATGCTATTATAAATGTTACTGGTGGTAATTCACTTACATTATTTGAAGCTGAAGATGCTGCTGAAATAGTTAGACAAAGTGCTAATACTGATATAAATATTATCTTTGGTGCTGTAATAAATGAAAATTTAAATGATGAAGTAATAGTTACAGTAATAGCAACTGGATTTGAAGATGAAAATAATTCATATCAACAAGAAGAAACTAGTGATAGAGAACGTCAAACACGTATGACTAGAAGTGATGATGATAGTGACTTTGATATACCATCTTTCTTAAGAGATAGAGATGACTTTTAGAGTTTAGGATTCTAGACTCTTTTATTTTTTTAGAGGAATTAAATTATGTATAAAAAAATATATATAGAAATAACTAATGATTGTAATTTATCATGTTTATTTTGTATAAAAAATAAAAGAAAGAAAAAATACATAACATTAGATGAATTTAAAATAATATTAGATAAAATAGAAAATTATACTAAATATATTTATCTACATATATTAGGAGAACCATTAATACATCCTTTAATAAATGAATTTATTAATTATGCTAGTAATAGATTTAAAGTAAATATAACAACTAATGGATATAAAATAAATAATATTATAAATAATAAAAATATAAGACAACTTAATATTTCTTTACAAAGTTATAATGAAATATATGGTATTAGTTTAAAAGAATATATGGATAATATATTTAATGCAGTTGATGTTTTAAAAGAATATACTTATATATCTTATAGAATTTGGGTAAAAAATAAATATACTTCTGATATTATTAGTATGATAAATAATAAATATAATATTAATCTTGATATAGATAGTATTAAAAATAATACTACTATAAGTAATAATATCTTTATAAGTGTAAATGAAGAATTTATTTGGCCAGATTTGAATAATAACTATTATAGTGAAAAAGGAAAATGCTATGCATTAAGAGATCATATAGGAATATTAGTTGATGGTAGTATAGTACCTTGTTGTTTAGATAGTAAAGGAGATATAATACTGGGTAATATATATAAAGATAACTTAGATGATATTATTAAAAACGATAGATATAATAATATGTTAAATGGGTTTATGAATAATGTAAAAGTAGAAGAATTATGTAAGAAATGTAATTTTATTTGTAAAGATAAATAACCATAATTAGAATATTTTTATTGTTAGTATTGAAAATATAAAATAAAGTACTATTAATTTAGTGCTTTTTGTTTTATAATTAGAATGTGATATAAATGAAAAATATAGATATATGGTTAACTAATTTTTTGTTAAGTATTGGTATGTGGGGATATGTTTTATCATGTTTTTTTATATTAATAGAATCGATTGTTCCAGCATTACCTCTAAGTGTATTTATAACATTATTATTTTATAAATTTGGCGTTGTTATTGGATTTATAATTAGTTATATATTTACAATATTAGGATGTATAATGTCATATAAAATATTCAATAGTAAATTAAGATATAAATTTGATGATTATATAAATAAGAATGATATGATAAAATTAAATAAAATAAAAAAAAGAATTAATAAAATTAAATTTAATAATTTATGTCTTATAATAGCAATACCATTTACACCTGCATTTTTAGTTAATATAGCTGCTGGTATTGTTAATATGAACTTTAAAAAATATTTATATGCTTTAATGATTGGTAAAATATTTTTAATAATATTTTGGGGATTTATTGGTACTAGTTTAATAAATAGTTTTAAAAATCCTATTAATTTGATATATATAATAATTATGTTAATAATATGTTTTATAATAAGTAAATTGGTTAGTAAGAGAGAGGGAATAGAATGATATATGTAGTTATAGGAATAGTTAGTATTAATATAATATTAAATATAATAATACTATTTAAGAAAAGTGATAATGATACAGTAGAAAGATTAGGTAAATTAGAAACTGATTTAACTAAAGAATTGGGAGAATTTAAATTTAATTTTTCTAGAGTAGTTAATGATGATTTTAATAAATTAAACGAAACAATTATAAATAGACTTAATAATATAAATGATAAAGTAAACGAAAGATTAGATGTTAATTTTGAGAAAACTAATAAAACATTTACTAATATATTAGAAAGATTAAGTAAAATAGATGAAGCGCAAAAGAAGATTGATAGTTTGAGTGGAGAGATAGTTAGTTTACAAAGTGTATTGACTGATAAAAAAACTAGAGGAATATTTGGAGAAACGAATTTAAATTATATATTAGATAGTGTATTTGGTAAAAATGATAAAATATATCAAACACAATATAGTTTAGGGAATGGATATATTAGTGATGCAATTTTATTTGCTCCAGAACCATTAGGAACTATATGTATTGATAGTAAATTTCCATTAGAAAATTATAGGAAGATGACTGATAAAACATTAAGTAATGTTGAAAGAGAAAATGCTACTAAATTATTTAAAGCTGATGTTAAAAAACATATAGATGCAATTAGGACTAAATATATAGTTCCTGGTGTTACTAGTGGAGAAGCAATAATGTTTTTACCAGCAGAAGCTATATTTGCAGAAATAAATGCATATCATCCTGATTTAGTTAAATATAGCTATCAATCTAAAGTATGGATTACTAGTCCTACAACATTAATGAGTACATTAACAATAATAAGTATGATTTTAAAAAATATGGAAAGAGATAAATATGCTAAAGTTATTCATACAGAATTAAATAAATTAGGTATAGAATTTGATAGATATAAGGATAGATGGGATAAGTTATCTAGAAGTATAGATACTGTTAGTAAAGATGTAAAAGATATACATACAACTACTGAGAAAATAACTAAGAGATTTGATGCTATTAATAGTGTTAATGTAGAAAAAGTGTTAATAGAAGACAATAATCAATAAAAAAATTATGTTGTGAAATTAAAAAAATATGATTGAAATATATCATTTTTTATTTTATAATTTTATTAGAGTAGTAATCTACTTAAAAATAATATATAGGATAGGAGAGAGTCAATTATGAATAGACGTCAAAAAATAATAGTTAGTGTAACAGGAATATTTTTAGTTCTTTTAAT
>CAKOHQ010000033.1 GCA_934085875.1 uncultured Bacilli bacterium
ATTTATTTTAGTTAAAAAATATGCATATGTTAGACTTAACAATATTAACATAACTAATATTATTCCTGTTATACTAATTATTATTCCTTGTTTACGATTCATAACATCATCTCCAAATTATTACCATAAGGGAATTATATCAAAAAAAACAATATATTTCAATTGCTTTTCTTACTTATTTATAACCCTTTATTGTTCTGACAACATTATGTGCTTTTAAGAAATCATACAGATTTTCAGATAGCATATTTATTAATATTATTTTATTGTCTAGTTCTTTAGTAGATAAATTATTATCATTTAAATATGTTAAAAATCCACTAATAAATTTATTTGCAATATCAATTTGTTCTTCAATAGTAATATTTTTATTTTTATCATTTAGTAATATTTTATAATATATATTATCTATTTTTTCTTGCAAATCTAAACTAACATCACTATCAATATTACTGTTTAAATAATTATAAAACTTTTGATAATCTAAATTATTTAAATTATCAAAAATATATTCTAAATATTTAACTATTATATATCTATCTAACATTTATATTTTTTTCCTTTATAGTTTTTTCTATTAAATTAACAAATTCATCAATATTAAGTGTAGTAGTTTCACGTGAGCCAAATAATCTAAATGATATAGAATTATTGTCTCTTTCATTATCACCTAATATAATAGAGATAGGGATTTTTTTTGTTTGACTTTCTCTCATTTTATAAGAAAGTTTTTCATCTCTGTCATCTAATTCTACTCTTATATTGTTATTTTTTAATATTTCATATATTTTATTAGCATATTCTAAGTGATATTCTTTATTTACAGGAATAATATTTACTTGTATTGGACTTAACCATAGTGGAAAATTACCTTTTGTTTCTTCAATTATAAATGCTGTAAATCTATCAAATGTTCCAAAAATGGCTCTATGAAGTACAACAGGAATTTGTTTTTCACCTTTATTATCGATATATGATAATTCAAATCTTCTAGGAAGCAAGAAATCTAACTGGCAAGTTGATAGTGTAACCTCAGGTCCAACAGCAGGTTTAACTTCAACATCTAATTTAGGTCCATAGAATGCTGCTTCACCAATGGCTTCAAAATATTCTACTCCAAGGCTATTTAAAACTTCTCTTAATTTATTTTCAGCTGTATCCCACATTTCATCATCATCAAAATATTTTTCTTTGTCTTCTTTATCTCTTAATGATAATCTAAATTTATAATTACTAATTCCAAAGTCTTTATAGACATCTAGTATTAATTTAACAACTTTTTTAAATTCTTCACCAATTTGATCTGGTCTTACAAATAGATGAGCATCATTTTGGCACATACATCTTACTCTTTCAAGTCCTTTAACCGCACCACTAGCTTCATATCTAAAATCTGTTGCAAATTCACCTATTCTTATTGGTAAGTCTCTATATGAATGTAATTTGTTTTTATAAATTAACATATGATGAGGACAATTCATTGGACGTAATACAAATTCTTCATCATCAACTTTCATCATCGGAAACATATTTTCTTTATAGTGATCCCAATGTCCACTAGTTTTATATAAATTAACAGTTCCGACACATGGAGTATAAACATGATCATAGCCTAATTTTTGTTCTTTTTCATAAATATAATTTTCTAATTGTTTACGAATTAAAGCACCATTAGGAAGCCACAAAGGCATACCTGCTCCAACTAAATCATCAGTCATAAATATTTCCATGTCTTTTCCAATTTTTCTATGATCTCTCAATTTTGCTTCTTCAAGTTCATTCAAATAATTACTTAAATCTTCTTCAGTTTTAAAACATACACCATATATTCTTTGCAATACTTTATTATTTGCATCACCTTTGTAGTATGCTCCACTATGTTTTAATAATTTAAAATGTTTAAGTTGTTTAACTGTATCAACATGAGGACCACGACAAAGATCAGTAAAATCACCTTGTGTATAACAACTAATAACTGTATTATCTTCATCCATATTATTTATTAAATCAACTTTATAAGGATCATCTTTAAACATTTCTAAAGCTTCTTCTTTACTTAATTCATGTCTAACTATCCTCTTTCCATCTTTACTTATTTTTTTCATTTCTTTTTCTATGATAGGTAAATCATCACTTGTAATAACTTTATCTCCAAGATCTATATCATAATAAAATCCAGATTCAATAACAGGACCAACCCAAAATTTTGCATCCTTATACAAATGTTTTACTGCTTGTGCCATTAAATGTGCACAAGAATGATTCATTGTATTTAATTCTTTATCTTCTTTTATATTTATCATATTCTATACTCTCCATTCTAACTTTATAATCAATAAATATTAAATCTTCACTTTTTATACTAGATTTATTTACTTTAACTCCTCTAGTATAGAAATTAATCATTTTCTTAACTTCATCAATACTATATTCTTTATCAATATCTACAATCTCAGAATCAATTCTCTTTTTAGGAATTAAACTTACACATACATTATTATCTATACAAAATATATTATAATATTTATGAAAGAAATTTATTACTTTATCTTTTTCAATATTATCCAATTTATAATTATTTATTAATGTCATTATATTATAGTACATTTGATAATAATTTCTATTAATATATGCATCTTTATAATAAGATTTATCTTGATTAAATCCACCGGTAACAAAATGCATAAACCATGAAGGACTAATCAAAGCATAGTATGAGGATGAATTCAGTGATTTATCTAAATATATAGGACAATCTTTATCTTTATATAAACCAAATAAATCTTTCTTACCTTTCTTACTAAAAATTTCTTTAATTATTCGTATATCTTCATCCCAAAACTTATTGTTGTTAACAAGTCCATTAATGCTAATATCTTTTTTTAAAGCACTATTAAATGTATGAAAATAAAAACCATTATTTATATAATTATCTAATAATTTATTATTATTAACAATATTATTGACATTTATAAAATTAATTAAATATTTAGTATAATCTGTGTATCTGAATTTTTCATTATTTTTAATTAAGTGAATTAATTCTTCTGCTATTTTAAATATGTAATTTAAACTTTTAGTCATTATTATATAAGTTAATAATAAACTTTTTAATTTTATAGTCATTTCAGTTGTTAAATTATTATATTCTATTAATTCATCTAATTCTTTAAGATTAAATAATTTATCTGCTAGTTCTTTTACTTCCATAACTCACCTGCCTTATAGTGAAATCATAACAACAAAAAAAGATAATACCAAGGAGTGTAATAATTACACGGTACCATCCTAATTTACTTAATTTGAATAACGGTTTTAACCGGACTTTATTAAAGTCTCTAAAAAGTAGTAATTAATATAACAATATATTCATTTACACCATACATGAACTCTCTTTAATATTAATATATATTAATCATGTCTTTTATCACTGATTTCAATAGTTATTTTATCACATTTATTAGATAACATCAACTTATTTTTTAAACTTTAATTCACTAAACATTTCCGCAATACAAATTATGCCATTTAATGTAAAGAAGAATCCTAAAATCATACATTTATTGCTAATTCCAACTAATATATTAGTATTAACTAAAAATCCTAACAATATAAATAAACTTAAAGTAAATATATTAATAAAAACTTTAGTATTTAATTTATCTCTTAAATCTTCAATTATTATTAATTTAATTATAAGCATAATAATTAACCAACCTATAAGTGTAAAACCTATAACATAATTAGATGGCTCATTCATATATTTAAGTCCGCTTACACTAGAAATTATACAAGCAAGTGAAATATATAAATGGTGCATACCAGTTTCTTTTTTAGTTAATAAATAATTTGCAAATTCTAATCCAAAATATAAAAGCATAACAACATAAAATATTTCACAACCATCTAAAAATTTTATATATTTATCAAAGAAAAAAGATAATCCAAGTAATAAAATTAAAATATTTGTAATAATTAATACTATATTATTTGATTTATTTTCATCTTTAATTATTTCTACATTTTTCATACTAAATATTTTCCTTTCATAATAATACTTTTAACCTTTATGTTTCATGTCAGAAATATATTTTTTTAATTTAACTGCATCTGGCCCAAATATTATCTTTAATTGGTTATCTACTTCAACTATACCTTTAGCACCCAATTTTTCTATTGCATTTTTATCTACAATTGATACATCTTTTAATGTTACTTTAAGTCTAGACATATTAACTTCTGTATCTAATATATTATCTTTTCCACCTAGATATTGAACTAATTTATTAATTTCAACGTTAAAATTTTTCTTATTAAGTTTTACAATAACTAAAGATATAATTAGAAGAACAAAAGCTATTAAAATATATTGCCAAATCATCTTATCACCTCATCTATTATCATTATACAATAAAACATAAAAAAATAAAATCACTAAATTATAAAAGTTACATAAAATATATTGAGTATAAATGAAAGGGTGAATTATACATGTGTAATGAAAAAAATACAAATTGCATCGGAGAGATATTAAAAGTTATACTTGTTCTACAACAAAATGCATGCCCAGAAAGTTGTTTAGATTCTTGTGACAGACCAATGCTTGGAGGAGGTCCTAGCTGCCTAGTATGTAATACAAGACCTGTAATGCTTTATACTTGCTGTGGTAACGGAACTCCTTGGAGTATGCCAATAGAAAAGGATAGCACTAATGTATGTTCAAATACACAAGTAAGTGCTTGTTGTGATGATTGTTCTAATGTATTTAGAGTAGAAAAATTAGATGGAAATTGTTGTACTTTCAGAGTTTTAACTAGAAATCCACAAGAAAGTTGTTGTAACTCTATACCATACATAGCAACTAATAGTTTCTTTACAATGGACTTATCATGCTGCTGCGCTGTTAAATGTTTAAGCGATACTTATGTAGACTGTGTATAATAAAAGAGTAGACAAACCTACTCTTTTTTGATATGTTATGGAATTATAATTTGATTATCATTTTAGACCATCAACAATATCTTAACATTTTAATTCCAAGATTTGAGCAAAAAGAAGATAGTATACTATCTAATTTTTAAATTCAAATATGTAATCATTTATCTTTACTTCATCTCCACGTTTAGCTCCCATACGTTCTAATTCATCTTCTATTCCCATTCCTTTTAATTTTCTAGCAAAACGTGCAACACTTTCGTCTTCTGTAAATCTGGTCATACTAAATAACTTTTCTATTTCTTTACCCTTTAATATCCATAAATCACCTTCACGTGTTATAGTGTATGGTAATTCGTTATTAAATTTATATAAAACATGACTAGCATATTCTTCATCTTTATATAATTTAACTGTTTCTGTATTTTCTACTATATCTGCAAGTCTTATTATTAATGTATCAAAACCTTCTTTCATTATTGCACAAACTTCATATATTTCTTTATCAGGATATTTTTTTCTAAATTTTTCAAGATTATTTTTAGCATCAGGTAAATCCATTTTATTCGCAATAATTATACTAGGTTTATTTATTAATCTTTCATCAAAATTCTTAAGTTCATTATATATATTTTCATAATCTTCTATTGGATTTCTTCCTTCAAAAGAACCCATATCAATAACGTGTGCAATTACTTTAGTTCTCATTGCATGACGTAAAAATTTATCTCCTAAACCTACCCCGTTGCTTGCTCCTTCAATTAAACCAGGTAAGTCTGCCATTACAAAACTTCTACCATCGTTTAATTTTATAACTCCTAAGTTAGGACTTAAAGTAGTAAAATGATATGCTGCAATTTTTGGTTTACATGAACTAATCATACTTAGAATAGTACTTTTACCTACACTAGGCATTCCAACTAAACCGACATCTGCTATCATTTTAAGTTCACATTTTATAATTTTTTTCTCACCAGGTTCACCTAATTCACTCATTTTAGGTGCTGGAACTTCGTGTGTAGCAAAAGCATGATTCCCACGACCTCCACGACCGCCGCGAGCAACAACAACAGATTCATTTTCACTTGTCAAATCTGCTATGATTAAACCAGACTCAACATCAGTTATAGTGGTACCTAATGGTACTTTAATAACAACATCTTCACTATTAGCACCATTTCTATCACTACCCTTGCCATTTACACCTTTATCACCTTTAATATGTTTCATCATTTTTAAATCTATTAAAGTCTTTAAACCAGGATCAGTAGCAAAAACAATATTAGCACCATGACCACCATTTCCACCATTAGGGCCACCCATCTCAATAAATTTTTCACGTCTAAAAGATGTACAACCATCTCCACCTTTTCCTGCTTCAACTTTTAAAGTAATCTCATCTACGAACATAAAATCAGTCCTTTCAAAAAAAATATTCTATCATATAAATTAATATAATTCAATTATAGTTTCACCTATATTAAAACTATCTAAATAATATCTTCTAACTCTTTTATCTCTCTTCAAAATCATATGTAATTCATTTTTTACAACGCCTTGACCCTTACCATGAATTACAATAATCTTTTTATTGTTTAATTTAATATTATCTTTAATAAAATCATCTATAACATACTTAACCATATCTCTATTAAAACCATGTAAATCAATAACAGGTAATATATTTAAAAAAGGATCATAATTCATTATTATTTTCCTCTTTATCAGACATATTTGTATTATCAAATACTTCTATATTATCATTTTTAACATTATTACTATTTAATATATTGTCTATGTTATTTTTACTTGGAATATTATTAATCATATCTATATCATTATTACTTTCTAACATAACTTTGTTAGTATATTTAATACTTAATTCTATATTATCTGTTATAGCTAAAAAATAACATAACACTGATAAATAAACATTATCTTTATTCTTTAAATTTTTATTAATATTTTTAATTATTCTAACTTCGTCATCTACTACATATAGTATATCAAAATTATCTAATTTAACTATTATATTAGTATTATACATATCAATAAATTTTTGAAACATACTTACCACAACTTTAGGTTTATCTAAATTTTTATATACACCAGTAGCATTAGTTATAAAATTCGTATTCGCTATTACATATTTACATTTATTTAAATATACGTTAGATCCAGTAGTATATTTTGTTCCAATATATATTAATTTACTATTAGGATAATTATTAATAGCAGCCATATTAGCATTATAGTCTCCATCGTCCATAATAACAATATTAGGTTCAAAATCATATTTATACTTAATTAAATTATTTTTTATTGAATTTTGAAATATATTTGTAAATGTATTATTTTTTCTATTATATATTTTATAATTAACACAAGTACTTTCTTCATAACTAGTTTCAATATATTTGGTATTTATATTATAACTTTCTAATATTTTTCTTATTTTATTTCCTACATCATCTTCACCAATAACACCAGTATAATTAACATTACAACCATATAAAGATAATAAAACAGATACTATTTCAGTAAAATTATTCATAGTTTTAATAGAATTATCTATTATAAATTTATCAGTTTCTTTAGGAAATTCTTCTAAAGAAACTATATAATCTAAAGTAGGTTTACCAATAACTAATATATTCATCAAAATCACTCTATTCTATATCAATTATAATTTATGAAATAATAAATTGCAAGAAAAAAAGAAAGCATTAGTTTCTTTCCTTAGTCTTATAATCTTTTTTCATTCCTCTTAAGAATGTTAATTTAGAACGTCTTACTTTACCTTTCTTTAATACAGTAATACTATCTATTAATGGGCTATTAACTGGAAAAACTCTTTCAATTGTATGTGCACCACTTTTTTTAAATACTGTAAATGTTTTAGATACAGAACCACCAGTTATATTAAATACGATACCTTCGAAATTTTGAACTCTTTCTTTTTTACCTTCTTTAATTTTAACACCAACTCTTACTGTATCTCCAACTCTAAATTCAGGAATATCAGTTCTTATTTGTTCTTTATTAATTTTTTCTATTAATGGATTCACAAATATCTTCCTTTCTATAACTATTATTTATTCTAATCATAAATATAAAATTCAGCGGATTACGCTCCTCTTTCAAAAAGCAATAGTATTGTATCACATATTATTACCGAAAATCAAGTGTTTTTTAAAAATATTTCTTGAATTTTTATTGAATTATATATGGTTGAACTTTAGTTCCAATTCCATCGGTAATTCGAGTTTTGGATAAAAGAGTTATAGCAGGACGAAGACCAAGATAATTATTATCATTCACTGGTCTGCTGTAATCTATTTTACCATATTCATATATACTAAAGGTCAAATCACTAGTACCATCGAACCAACTAGGTGAAAGTGTTCTATACCTTGAATTTTGGGCACTCATCAAATAATAATTTAAATTCTTTGTGTCTAATTTTCCTCCTGCATAAACTATTTCATCTGCCGTTAATGTACCAACATACATATCCGTACCATCCGCAAACTTACTCATGTTTGTTCCATTACATTTTAAAGTAGCATCTTTTTTCCAATATAATCGAACATATGAGTCATAATATATTACTTCACCTGCAACATATCTATCTAATATTTCAGCACTTGTTAGTACAGTCGAGTAATCATTAGTTGGTAAATACCCCTTATCATCCAAACACCAATCACTTGCTTTTAAATATTCATTAATATCTTTTTGGTATGTCAAACTTATTTTATCTTTAAGTGATTTATTATCACCATTTGTTTCTTCTTGAAAATTTTTAAATGCTGTTGCCATAGAGCCAGCAGGATTAGCTTCAGAATTTAAATAATTCATTAAATACCTAATATGTGTATTTGTTGTTCCATCAGAAGCACTTAAACTACCAACCGGATATATAGTATATCCAAAATTACCAGTCATTGTTACTCCACCGGTCATAGTTGGTATATACCAATTACTATTACTACTAGCACAGGTGCTGTTTTTATCTTCCAATAAAAGTTTTATATTTCCATCTCCATTTATTCTAACTATTCTCCAACACATTCCAGCAAAGTCAACATAATTATCTATTACATTTCCTCTAAAATAATAACTAGTTCCATAGTCATCTTCTGTTTGACTAATTATATTTTCTGTCGGGCCGCTTATCTCTTCCGCAATTTTTGTTGGTGGTTCTGGTAATGTAATTGTTCCACTGCTTAAAGGTAATTTAATTGTGTTTTCTGTTTTACCACTAAATGCTTCTACTGCTGTTGTATTAGTTTGAGAAGGTACAGTACCTGTATATAAATCAGAATTAATGTAATTATTTAATATATGATATTTTAATGTATTTGGTTCATTTTGATAAGGTATAGTTGTACCAGTAACAGGTGTATACAAATTAGTATTATCTATGTTGCTTGTTAAATCATTGTTTAAAGTAGTATAATTTTTATTTAATTCAAAAGTTATAGTATTTGATTCAGTAGAATCATTTTTTACATATAAGTAAACTATGTCTGATTGATTAGTTTCTAAAGAACCTAATACTTTATTTCCTTCATCACTAGTCATTTTAATAGTATAATTGGATCCATTTGCATTTAAAGCATAATTTATGCTTACAGAGCTTGTATTAGTTATAGTTTGTTTTATTAAATATTCTTCATTACCAGAAAGTGTAACACTAGAAACAGATAATTCACTAACTAAGTTAGGTACAACTGAATCAACAACATCTTTCTCTTCACTAGCAACAAACATACTATAACTCTTATTCAAGGCATAACAAGCAATTATCATAACAAAAGAAAATAGAAAATATATTTTTTTTACTCCATTCATATTTTTTTACTCCTTGAATCCACACAAAAAAGACTATATTTTAACTTCTTTATAACCCCCCCCCCGAGTAAAATTTCGAGGTCGGAGGAGAAGTTATACAGTCTTAAAATTCATCTTTTTTATGAATAGAAAATTTTTATTTGGTACTTCTACCCTAATAAAAATATAACATTATATTGTTATAAATACAATAGAAAAATTAAAAAATATGCGAATTGACATATTTTTAATCTTATATAAAATATAGTAATACAAATATTCCAACTATAAATAAGTATATTGAAAATTTATATAATTTACCTTTTTTTACTATATTACTTAATACTTTGTAAAATAAATAAGTAAATATGAATGAAAATATCATTCCAACAAAGTAATATAATAATAAACTACTAGATAATCCTGTTTCAATTACATCTTTAACTCCTAATATCATTGTTGCAGCAGATACTGGAAAATATAACATAAATGTATATTTTAATGATGCTTCTCGATTTAGTTTGCATAATAAACATCCAACTAATACCATTCCGCTTCTTGATAAACCTGGAAATAATGCTAAACCTTGTATTAATCCAATCATAATAGCATCTTTATAAGTTATATCATAGTCATCTTTATTTCCTTTTATATTTTTTACTAATAATAAACATATTCCAGTTATGATAAACATAATTCCAACTATCCATGTTTTAGATAAAGTTGTTTCTATTTCATCTTTAAATAATATTCCTAATATACCAACAGGTATAGAACCAATTATTATTAACATACAATATTTAAATTCATTATAATATTGTTTATTCTTTTTAAATAAATATTTAAAGAAACCATCAATAAGTTTTATTACATCTTTCCAGAATATAATTAATATTGCAATAAATGATGCAAAATTAACGAATATTTCAAAATTTAAATCATTAAACATATTGGTATTAAATAATTGTTTTATAATAAAAATATGTCCACTACTACTAATTGGTAAGGGTTCTGTTATTCCTTGAATTATTCCGAGTAATATATATTTTATTAATATCATATAATCATCCTCTTTACATTATATTAATTTATGCATATAAAAAGTACAGCAAGAAGTACCATTTTATAAGGCTCTTTGTAAAAGAAAAATAAGTTCTACAAAGTGTGAGTAAAGTTAAGTGTATATCTCTTTCTCCCTGCTGTACAAATATAGTATATCAGTAAATTTAAAAAAAGAAAATACTTTTTTTATTATTTTAGATGATTTTTAATATTATTTACAATTTCTGTAAAGTTCATACTATTAGATGCTTTAAAAAGTATTGTGTCTTTTGGTAAAATTATATCTTTTAATAATTCTTCTACTTCTTTATTATTATTACAATAATATTTTTTATTTGTTTTACTGTTATTATAAATATATTTACTCATTTCACCAGAACAAATTAATATATCTATATTATCATTAATTAATTTTCCTATGTTAGAATGTATTTCTTCACTGTATTTACCTAATTCTAACATATCACCTAATACTGCTATTTTTCTTTCTTTATATTTACTTAATAATTCGATAGCAGCTTTCATAGAATCATAATTAGCATTATAACAATCTGAAATTAATCTTATATCATTTGGTAAATCTATATTTTCTATTCTATTTTTTGATAATTCAAATTTTTTTATACCATCTTTTATCATTTCATTTGATATATTTAAAATCTTACCTACTGCGAATGCACATAGACTATTATATATAAAATGATTACCTGGTACAGGAACAAAAATATTTTTTGTAACATTATTTATATCAAAAGTACTATTTTCTATTTCATTTATTATATTTTTTGCTTGATATTTACTTTCATTTTCTATACCATATGTAATAATATTGTATTTTGCTTTGTTATCAATATACCATTTATGAAGCAAATCATTATCATTATTTATTATTATTTTTCCATTGTCTTCTAAGCCTTCTAATATTTCTAATTTAGCTTTTAAAATATTTTCTCTAGATCCTAAATTACCTATGTGTGCTGTTCCTATATTAGTTATTACTGCAATAGTAGGTTTTAATATATTGGTTAACAAACTTATTTCATTAAAGTGATTCATACCCATTTCTATACACATTGCATTATGATCTTTTAATTTAAGTAATGTAAGTGGTAAACCTATATGATTGTTATGATTTCCTTCTGTTTTTAAAACATTATACTTTTCACTCATTACACTTGCAATGATATCTTTTGTACTAGTCTTCCCTACACTTCCAGTTATTGCAACTACTGGTATGTCATATAAGCTTCTTTTATATCTTGCCATATCTTGTAGTGCTTTGATGCTATTATTTACTTTTATAAAAATTTTATCTTTATATTTTTTAAAATCTATATCAATATTTTTATCAAATATAACACCTTTACAACCTTTATTTAGAACATCAAATATAAAATCATTACCATCAAATTTTTCTCCTTTAATTGCAATAAAAAAATCATTATTATTAATATTTCTGGAATCTATTGAAAATGATTCTACTAAATCATCTTCATTACCATTTAATAATAAACCTTTTGTTGATAATAATATTTCTGAAATTTTCACATTAATCACTTCCTAATATAATTATATTTTAAAATTTAAAATAAATAAATACTTTTTAAATAATAAACTAGACTAAAAAAATAACATTTGGTAAAATAAACTTAGAAATTAGGTGGTTTTATGAATTCTAATAAGAAGGATGTTAATGATTATTTTAAGTACTTAAGATTATATTATATTGCTCTTTATAAGAAACGTAAAAAAGAATTAGAAGAAAAAAAGAAAAAAGAAGAATTATATAATAATAGAAGAAAAAGAGTTGTTGTTTCTAGGCCTCTTGCAATTAAGACACAAGATAAAATTAAAAAAGATGCTAAAAATGTGAAAATTACTAAAAAAACTGGTGCAGTTAGTCAAAATAAAGTTAATGTAGAAGAGTTGAAGAAGAAACAACAGGAAAAAATGTTAAATGATTTAAAGAAGAAAAAGTTAGATGAAGTAAAGAAAAAACAAGAGAGAGTTAAGTTAGATGAGGAAAAGAAAAAACAAGAGAAAGTTAAATTAGATGAAGAAAAGAAGAAACAAGAGAAAGTTAA
>CAKOHQ010000034.1 GCA_934085875.1 uncultured Bacilli bacterium
ATAAAATTTTCTCTTCATAAAAAAGATAAATTTTAAGACTTTATACTTCTCCTCCGACCTCGAAAAATTGTTCGGGGGGGGGGTATAAATAGAAGTAAAATAAAGTCTTTTTTGTGTGTATTTAAGGAGGAGAAGATATATGAATAGAAAACAAAGAATAATAGTTAGTGTAACAGGAATAATATTAGTTTTTTTAATGTTATTAGGATTAACATATGCATACTTTTTAACTAAAATAAATGGTAATCCAAATGATAAATCTATTAGTGTTACAACTGCTAATTTAGAATTAACTTATAGCGATAATAGTGCTGAGATATTGGGTAAAGATTTAGTGTTAGAACCAAGCAGTAGTGAAATTGGAACTAAAACTTTCACAGTTACAAATAATGGCAATGATACAAGTTATGTAGTGGTTATAGAAAATGTTAGCGTGACAAAAGCAAGTGACGGAAGTACAACAACATTTGAAAGTAATGACTTTAGATATACATTAACATGTACGAAGAAAGATGGAACAAGTTGTGATGGAGTATCTAAACAAAGTGTATTTCCAATAAACGGTGGAGTTCTAGTTGGAAATAGTATAAAAGAGGGAGATGTACATACATATACATTTAAAATGTGGTACATAGATACTGGAATAGATCAAAGTAATGATATGGGTAAGTCTTTACAAGCAAGATTAAATATAACAGATATAAGAAGTATGGCAAATCCATATTCGGCTAATACAAATAGTTTAGCATACAATATAATAGAAAATGCAAAATCAAAAGCAAATGGAACAGAGTTGTTATCAAGTCCAAAAACACAAGTTGCTACAGCAATTTCTACAACTTGGGATACTGGTAAGTATGGTACAGAAACTGTGACAACTGGAAGTTTGTGTTCTGGATATGAACCATGGTTAGTAGCAGATAGTGAAGATATTCGAGATGGAAGTGAAGTAAATTCCTATGATGAAGCAGTTGGAAAGTATGTACTTGACCAATGCTCTGGTTGGACTAAGTATTTAGAGTCTTATGACGATTCAACATCAACATTAAATTTTAGAGTAGAAATATATGATTATGAAAAAAATATGTCTGTAGCAACAGACGATTATGGAACAAGTTATTATTATAGAGGAAATGTAATAGATAATTATGTTGATTTTGCAAGAATGTGTTGGAGAGCAGTTCGTATCGCAGGAGACGGAAGTATAAAATTAATATTAGAAGACCAAGATAGTACTTGTGCAGCAAGTGATGGAAATTGGAACATACCAACAGAAACAAATGGAACAATTGTAAAAGGTAATTTTGGATATACAGAATATGCAGCAAAAACATTAACTGCTTCTGACGGTACACAAAATGAAAGTACAAGAGATTTAATGAACTATTTAAATGGTGGAACAAATAATGATAAATCAATGGCAACAGCATTTAAAAATTTCCAAACTGGGCCTCTAGCAAACTATTTAGATAAATTAAAAGCAGGAGATTGGTGTTTAAATGATAAAGCATATGCTACCAGTAGTGATAATATTACCGCATTAACGAGTCAAGAAATTTTAGATAGACGAATCGATGGTAGATATGATAGATCGGTTTATTATGATTCTTATGTTCGTTTAAGTGAAAAAACGACAAAAGAGCCTACACTAAAATGTAATGGAACAAATATGAATAAATTTGCAGATAATACAGATATGTATGTAGGAACATTAACAGCAGATGAAATAGTATATGCAGGTGGCAAATCTTATACTGGTAATCCATTTTATTACTTAATAAATGATTATCAAAAATCAAATGGTTTATACTTTTGGACTTTGTCGCCTACCAGCTTCGGCAGCGGCACCGATCACGCACACAACGTGAGATACAATGGTGACGTCAACAGCGAATATGTGTACCGCGACCGCTGCTCGTTCCGTCCCGCCGTTTCTCTAAAATCTAGTGTTCAAATAACTGGAGGAAATGGAACTAAAAATAATGCTTATACAATTGCTAGTTAAAAAATGTTAGAAAGTGTTAGAAATAACACTTTTTATGATGAAACATATTCGTTTGTTTGATATAATAATGTATGTTAAGTAAGTAGGGTGGTAAAGCATGGATGATAAATTAATTAGATTTTTTAATAAAGTTAAATTTGATAAAGTTGATGAATTTAATAACTCTAAAGTTGTTAAAGTCGTTGTTAATAAATTAGAAGAAACTTGGACTGTATATATAGAAAATAATAGTTTTATAAATCCTGTTACTGCTAGTGAACTTATAAGTATTTGTAGTAAAGGTATAGATGGTGTTAGTAAAATAAATATAAAATTTATTAATAAAAATATTAATGAAGTAGATGTATTAGAATATTTTAAATATTTGTTAAATAAATTAGTTAAAAATAGACCTTCAATTAGTAGTATAATAAATAATAAAATTAGTTTAAGTGAAAATAATATATTAATTGAAGTAAGTAGTAATGTTGAAGAAGAGTTAATTAAGAAAGAAAAAAATAATATTATAAATAATTTGGGAATATTAGGATATATTGATTTGAATATTGAAAGTATATTAAATTTAGAGTTAAAAGAAGAAGTTAAGAAAGATATTAATGAATCTAGAAAAGAAATAGTTGTTGAGAAACGAGAAAATCCTATTATTATGGGAGAAGAAATTAAAACTAAAATAACTACTATTGATAGTATAATGGGTGAAGATAATAATACTTGTGTTGAAGCTTATGTGTTTGGTAGTGAAATATTTGAATCTAGTAAAAGTAATTTTAAAATATTAACTTTAAAAATAAGTGATAAGACTGATAGTATACTTGCTAAAGTATTTTCTAAAGATGAAGATGAATTTAAAAATATTTGTAAAAAAATAAAAAATGGTAACTGGTATAAATTTAGAGGGTATGTTAAGAATGATCAATATGCTCATGATATGGTATTAAATTTAAGAGATATCACAAGTATTCCAAGTAAAGATGTAGGTGTTATTGATGATAGTGATGAAAAAAGAATAGAACTTCATGCACATACAATGATGAGTCAAATGGATGGTTGTGTTGATGCTAAAAAGCTTTTAAAAACTGTTACATCTTGGGGGCATAAGGCAATTGGTATAACAGATCATAATGGATGTCAATCATTTCCAGATGTGTATCATTTCGTAACTGATTACAATAAAGGTAAAGAAGATAAAGATAAGTTTAAAGCAATATATGGGTGTGAATTAACACTTGTTGATGATACTGTAAGAATTGTTAGTCGAGAGCGTGATTTTGATTTAATGAATACAACTTATTGTGTATTCGATTTGGAAACAACGGGATTTAATGCTGGTGGAAATGACCAAATAATTGAAATTGGTGCGGTTTTAATTAATAATGGAGAAATAATAGATAGATTTGATGAACTTATTGATCCAAAAAGACCATTACCATATAAAATAACAGAATTAACTAATATAACAGATGATATGCTTCGTGGTAAAGATGATGAAGAAACTGTTGTAAAAAGATTTATTGAATGGTTTAAAGATTATCCTATGGTTGCACATAATGCTAAATTTGATACATCATTTTTAGAAATGGCATATAAAAAATATAATTTAGGAACATTTGAAAATACTGTAATTGATACTTTGGAGTTATCACGTGCATTAGATTCAGAATATTCTAAGCACGGACTTTCTGCATTAGTTAAAAGATATAATGTTCCATGGGCAGAAGATGCACATCATAGAGCAGATTATGATGCAGAAGGAACTGCATTAGTACTTTATAAAATGTTAAAAAAATTAAGTAGTAAAAAGTATGAAAATGTTAATGAATTAAATAACTTAGTTGATAAAAAAGAAATATATAAATATGGAAGAACATATCATGTTAATTTACTAGTAAAAAATAAAGTCGGTTTAAAAAATTTATTTAAGATTATTAGTTATGCGAATACAACATATTTATATAAAACTCCGAGAATATTAAGAAGTAAATTAGAAGAATTAAGAGATGGTTTATTAGTTGGTAGTGGATGTTATGAATCTGAAGTATTTATAGAAGCTAGAAGTAAGAGTGAAGAAGAATTAAGAACAATAATTGATTTTTATGATTATGTTGAAATACAACCAAAAGATTGTTATTCTCATTTGATTGATCAATCTGATTTTCAAAATGAATATGAATTAGAAAGTACAATGAAGAAAATAATAGAATGTACTAAAGATCAAGGAAAAATAATTGTTGCAACTGGTGATGTACATTATTTAAATAAAGAAGATAAAATTTATAGAGAAATTATAATTAATCAAAAAGTACCGGGTGGTGGAAGACATCCACTTAATAGGAGTAACATAATACACATTCCTGAAAATTATTTAAGAACTACAAAGGAAATGATGGATGATTTTGCATTTTTAGGTAGTGATTTGAGTCATGAATTAGTAATTGATAATCCTAAAAAAATAGCAGATATGGTTGATATTATTGAAGTAATAATTGAAACTGGGGGAATACCTTTTTCACCTAAAATGGGAGATTCACGTACAGAAGTATATAATTTAGTATTTGATAAAGCACATAGTATGTATGGTGATCCACTTCCTATTAATATAGAAAAACGTATTGCACAAGAATTATATGGAGATGGTATTTTAAAACTTGTTAGTGATAAAACTAAAGAAGAATATCCTAATTTAAATGATGATGAATTTGAAAAACAATTTATGAAAGATTTAAGTGAAATAGTAAAGATTGGATATGATAAAGTTTATGAATTAACAAAAGATAATATAAAGAAAAATAGTGAAGAAGAATTAAGTGAAGAAAAGTTAGATAAAGAAACTAAAAAAAGTTTGGGTGGAATAATAGGTGGAGGATTTGATGTTATTTATTTAATAGCTCAAAAACTTGTTAAACATTCAAATGACGATGGATATTTGGTAGGTTCACGTGGTAGTGTAGGTTCTTCATTTGTAGCGACTATGATGGGAATAACAGAAGTTAATCCACTTCCAGCACACTACCTTTGTGATAAATGTAAAAAAAGTGAATTTACATTTGAAGATGGTAAGGCATTAGGTAGTGAATATTCAAGTGGATTTGATTTGCCAGATAAGATGTGTCCAAATTGTAATATTCCATATGGTAAAGCAGGTCAGGATATGCCATTTGCAACATTTTTAGGATTCAATGCAGATAAAGTACCAGATATTGATTTAAACTTTTCAGGAGATAATCAAGCTAGTGCTCATGAGTATACTAAAGTATTATTCGGTGTTGATAATGTTTATCGTGCTGGAACAATTGGTACAGTTGCAGAAAAAACAGCTTATGGTTTTGTAAAGGGATATACAGAAGAAAAAGGTATAAATTTAAGAAGTGTAGAAATTGAAAGACTTGCAATAGGTTGTACTGGCATAAAAAGAACAACCGGACAACATCCTGGGGGGATTGTAGTTATTCCTGGATATATGGATGTATTTGATTTTACTCCTTTCCAATTTCCAGCAGACGACCCAACAAGTGCATGGAGAACAACACATTTTGATTATCATGCAATAGATCAAGATGTATTAAAACTTGACATATTAGGACACGATGATCCAACAGTTCTTCGTATGTTACAAGATTTATCTGGAATGGATGTAACTAAGGTACCACTTGATGATAAAGCAACTATGGATATATTTAAATCTCCAGAACCTTTAGGAGTTACGAAAGAACAAATAATGTGTGAAACTGGAACACTTGGTGTACCAGAATTTGGTACGAAATTTGTTATTGGGATGTTAGTTGATACTAAACCTGGAACATTTTCTGAATTAATTAAAATATCTGGTTTATCACATGGTACTGATGTTTGGTTAGGAAACGCACAAGATTTAATAAGAAATAATATTGTTGATTTTAAAGATGTTATAGGGTGTCGTGACGATATTATGGTATATTTGATGTATCATGGATTAGAACCTAAGAAAGCATTTAAAATAATGGAATTTGTACGTAAAGGAAAAGCTAGTAAAGATCCAGAAACATGGAAAATATGGGAAAAAGAAATGAGAGATGCCAAAATAGAAGATTGGTTTATAGATTCTTGTAGAAAAATAAAATACATGTTTCCAAAAGCACATGCAGCAGCATACGTTATAAGTGCATTTAGAATAGCATATTTTAAAGTACATCATCCAATTTGGTATTATGCAGCATATTTTTCAATACGTTGTGATGACTTTGATGTAGAATCTATGATAAAAGGAGAAAGTGCAATACGTGCTAAAATAGAAGAATTACAAAATAAAGGTTTTGAAATGACAAATAAAGAATCAAATACTTTAGATGTATTATACTTAGCGCTTGAAATGACTTGTAGAGGTTTAAGTTTCAAAAACATCAATTTAGAGAAAAGTGATGCAAAATATTTCAAAATAGATGAAGATGGTAAGAGTTTAATATTACCATGGCGTAGTTTAGATGGTTTAGGTGTTCAAGTTTGTAATCAAATAGTTGAAGAAAGAAATAAGGGAAAATTTATTAGTATAGAGGATTTACAAAATAGAGGAAAAGTAAATCAGACTGCGATAGAGAAATTAAGAACACTTGGAGTACTTAAAGATTTACCAGAATCTAGTCAATTAAGTTTATTTTAACAAAAAACAACAATTTTTTTAACAACTATATATTAATATATATATGGTGAGTGATATGAAAAAGATATTTAAAAGTAGAAAAAGACAAAAAATAAATATAAAGAAACTGTTTTTAATACTTTCAATATCTTTTTCGTTTGCTATTGTTATAAGTAAATTAAGTATATTTAAAAATATAAATTTTATAAATTTATTAAAAAGGACAAGTATGAGTGAATTAACTTTAAAAGATATAAATTTAAAGGGAGAGTATTTAATAAATGTTGGTTTATCTAATTTTGATAATATAAAGTTTGATAAAGTTACATTTAAACAGAAAGAGAATGAAAGCGTAGAACTTAATCCTAGAATTTATATATATAATACACATCAAACAGAAGAGTATAGAACAATAGAAAATTATAATTTAACTCCAACAGTACATACTGCATCATATATTCTAAAAGATTTATTAAAACAATATAATATTGGTGTAATAGTGGAGAAAAGTGATTTAAAATCAGATATGAATAAGCTTGGAGTTAATTATAATAATGCATATGAAGTGAGTAAATACTGGCTTAATAATTTAGGAAGAAATGATTTGGATTTGTATATAGATTTACATAGAGATAGTGTTAAATATAGTTTGAGTAATGTAAATATAGATGGAAAGGATTATGCAAAAATAATGTTTGTTATGGGAAATAATTATGATTATCAAGATAATTTAAATGTTGCTACTAAATTAGTAGAAGAGGTAGAAAAGATAAATAAAGGTATTTCTAGAGGAATATTTACAAGGAAAAAAAGTGTATATAATCAAGATTTTAATAAAAATTGTGTTTTAATTGAAATAGGGGGTCCAGAAAGTACTTATGAAAGTGTATCAAATACACTAAATGTTTTAGCGCTAGCTATTAAGAATTATTTAGGTGAATGATATGGAAGAAAAGAAAAAGAAAAATATATTTTTGAGAGTATTATTTATATTATTTATAATTTATTTTGCTCTTTATATAATGGATAATCTTGGATATTATAATATTGCTAGTAAAAATAAAATTATAACTGATGAAAAAATGGAAGAGTTTGAAAATGATATTAAGAATGGAAAGTATATAGATATAAAAGAATATGTTAGAGATGAGACAGATTATAAAAATAAATATAGTAATTTTGGATATTATATCTCTATGGGAATAGATACTGTAATAAATAAGGGTTTTAAAAATGTTGGTAAAGTATTAGAAAAATTATTCAAATAAGTATATATATGATATAATTTTTGTAATAGGAGAGTATTATGAGAGATAGAAGAGTGAAAAATATTAGTGGTTTAAATCAAATTATGATTGATATTAAACCTCATAGATGTGATAGTGATGTTTATATAAATAGTTTGGTAGATGTTACTAATTTAGCATCTTATATGAAAAAAGTGAAAAAGGTTGATAGTAACATAACATATTTTCATGCATTTGTTACTGCTATTGCAAAAACAATATATAATAGACCTAAATTAAATTATTATGTTAGAAAAAGACATATGTATGAGCATAAAAACATAGTTATTTCTTTTGTGGCTAAAATTAGTTTTGAAGATGATAGTAGAGAAATAATGTTATTAATACCAATAGATAAAGATGATAATATATTTAGTATTAGTAAAAAGATAAATGATAAAATAAATTATATTAGAAATAAAAAAAGTAATAATATAGAGAATAAGGGTGCTAATAGTGCTATTGATATACTAGGTAAGATGCCTAATATTTTACGTATACCAATAGTTGGTATATTAAAACTTTGTGATAAATATGGTTTATTGCCTAGTTCATTAATTCAAGATAATTTGTATTATAGTTCTATGATTGTATCTAATTTGGGATCAATTAAATGTGGTGCCATATATCATAATATTACAGATTTTGGTACTTGTTCTGGATTAATGACAATGGGAGAAATTAAAAATATTGAAGTTGTAAATGAAGATGAAAGTAAGAGTGTTAGAAAAGTTTGTGAATTTGGTGTTAATTTAGATGAAAGAATTGCAGATGGATATTATTTTGTTAAGTCATTAAAATTACTTGAATATATACTTGATAATCCTAAAACTTTAGAAGAAAATTGTGATAAAGAAATAAATATAGGGTGATTTATGATATTTAATTTTTTTAATATAAAGAAAAAAATACCTGCACCATGGAAGAAATATTATAATGATGTTGATATGAATATAAAAATACCGAATCTTACAATGTATAATCAATTAAAAAATATTTCAATAAAATTTCCTAATAATGTTGCAATAGAATATTTTGGGAACAATATTAAATATAAAACTTTATTGAAGAGGATAGATAATTGTGCTTTGTGTTTTAAAAAATATGGTGTTAGAAAAGGAAATATTGTATCTATTTGTTTACCTAATGTACCTGAGGCTTTGATAGCTTTATATGCCTTAAATAAAATAGGTGCTATTGCTAATATGATTCTTCCTTTATCAGCTGAACAAGAAATAAAAGAATCTTTGTTATCGACTAACAGCAATTATTTAATTATTATTGATATGTGTTATTCTAAAATAAAAGATATTATTAATTCTACTAAGGTTAAAAAGGTGATTTATGTTTCTCCTTCAAATTCATTTGTTTGGTATTTAAAGTTACCATATAAAATAGCTAATAGGAAAAAGTATGAACATTATAAGAAGAATCAAAATAATATTAGTTGGAATAAGTTTTATTTAAATTATTTATTTGTTAATAAAAAAGATATAAAATTTAAAAAGAATGGTAAAAATACTCCGGCAGTTATATTACATAGTGGGGGAACGAGTGGAAAACCAAAAAATGTTGTGATTCAAAATAGAGCTTTTATTTTACTTACTTTGCAAGAAGAGAAAGTTTTAAAAAAATTAAATGTTGGTGATTCTTGTTTAGCTATTATGCCTAATTTTCATGGATTTGGTTTGGGTGTTTCGATGCATGCACAACTTTGTTCAGGTGTTAAAGTTATTTTGATACCTCAATTTGATTCTAAAAAATTTGATGTATTATTAGATAAAACTAAACCTCAACTTGTTTTTGGAGTTCCAACCTTGTTTGAAGCATTAAAAAATAGTAATAACATTAAAAAATTAGATTTGTCTTGTTTGAAATATATTGTTAGTGGAGGAGATTCTTTACCTAAAACTTTAGAGGATGAAGTTAATTCTTTTTTAGAAGAACATAATTCTACTGTCAAATTAACTCAAGGATATGGTATGTCAGAGGCATTATCTGCTGTTACTCTAGCTTTTGATAATATTAATAAAAGTGGATCAATTGGAATACCTTTGCCTGGTAATTATGTAAAAATAATAGATCCATCTACAAGAAATAGTTTGAAATTTAATTCTGTTGGAGAAATATGTATTACTAATAAAGCTTTGATGCTTGGATATTTAAATAATGAAACAGAGACAAATAATGCTTTGCAAATTCATGATGATGGGCATATATGGTTACATACGGGTGATTTAGGTTCTATGGATGAAGACGGTTTTATATTTTATAAAGGTCGTATAAAAAGAATGATAATTTCAAGTGGATATAATATTTTTCCTAGTCATATAGAAGATATAATTGAATCTCATCCAGCTGTGTTACAATGTACTGTTGTTGGTATGAAACACCCATATAAAAAAGAAGTACCTAAAGCATATATTGTACTTAAAGAAGGATTTCATGGGTTGTTTATTAAACAAAAAATAAAAGAATATTGTACTAAAAATTTAGAGTATCATATGATACCATATAAATTTGTGTATAGAAAAAATCTTCCAAAAACTAAAATAGGTAAAGTTGATTTTAAAAAATTAATGGAAGATAATGAAGAAGACGATGATTGATTTCATCGTCTTTATTCTTTGATTAAAACTGCATGAATAACTAATCTTGTTGCACTTGTTGGACCACAAGTTGATAGTGTTAGTATATGATCATCTTTAGATACATTTATTCCAAAATCATATATACTACGACTTCTTATCATGTCTAAAAATGTTTGGAATTCATTTAAATCACCAAAATTTGCATATAAATAATCATTTGTTACTGGTAATTTATATATAGAAAAAATTTGCCATTTCATATTCTTTATTTTAGTATTAAATGTTATTATTTGATTATCTTTATTTTTATACCAAGATTCGTTAGTTGCATATCTTAAAGTACCAAACATCATACCATTTTTTAAATTATGTCCCCATATAATAGTATTATTACTCATGTTATATATATTATTTCTGTAATCCATATATATCCATCCATATGAGTTACTATTTTTATTGAAGTCTCTTTTTAAGTAATAATCATTATCTGTATGTTGCACTACTGGATAATTTACTTTAGTATTGTTAACTGTTAACCAACCAATTGTTTCATTGTTTATACTTAATAATTCATCGAATATTTGGTTATATTTTGTATAATATGAACTAGGTTTTGTAGTGTAATTATTATTTGATGATGTAGTATTTTCATTTTCATTTTCTTCTGTATCTATATATTCTATGTCTGGTTGTGTTTCTGTTTCTACATTTTCATAATCATCTAATATGTCAGTTAATTTATCATTTATATTTTTTACGTTGTGTTCACTTTTATAATTATTATAATAATCCATGCTAGCAAAAACAAGTGCTCCAATTAAAACTACAAAACAAGTATATTTTAAAGTTACGAAGTTCAGTTGTTTAAAAAAATTTTTTCTTTTATAAGATTCTGAATAAACTATTTTGAAATCTATGTTAGCGTTTTCTAAATAATTTTTATATATTTCTTTTAAGTAGTTTATAGAATTTACTATAATATCTACATTATTATTTTCATAAAATACAATAATTTTATTATTTAAATTATATTCTTTAAATGTATCTATGATACTGTATATTAAATCATTTGTATAATTTTTAATGTGTATTTCTTTTAAATATTTATTTATTTTTATGAAAGTTTTAAAGTCATCTAATTCTTTTTTATCAAAATTCTTTGTAATTACTATTTTTTTCTTATAGTATATATCCGAATATTTATAAAGTTTATTGTCTTCCATAAATTTACTTATAAAAAATATTTCACTTCTAACGTCTATTTTAATATTTTTATTAATGTCTAATCTTTCTAATAAGTAGGGTGGTATGTCATAACAATTTATATATTCTAAAGTGCTGTTATCTAATAACTTCATAAATATTTCATAATCAATTGCTTTATCTTCACTAATAAGAAGTTTTTTTATGTTTTTTGAATTATGTATTAAATCTAGTGTTAGAGTAGTTAATTCTATATTATTTATTCTTACTTTATCTACTTTATTTTTTAATACTATCGTGTTTAGAAAACTACTAACTAATTCTATATTATCTTTTATATATGATTTTGAAAATAATAATTCCTTGGTGTCAATAATATTAGTATTGTTTAAATTTTTGTTATCTTTTTTATTATTTAGACTAATAGTAAGTAGTGTAGAATTTATTTTAATTAATATGTTATTCATTTCATCACTTACTTTCTATTCTTATATAAATTATATTATCATATTTGTTTAATAAATTCAATTAAAAACAAGCATGGAGTTAAAAATTTAGTAATAACTTAATTAAAATATTAATTTTAATTATATAGAAATTATATATAAAAACACATTAATTGTGATTGTATACTTTGATGTATTATGTTATAATTTTTTTTAGGAACATTTGATAGTTGGGTGGTTGCCAAATTCTTGTTAAAGGAAGGAGGCGATATTATGTTTAAGAAAGATTTATTAATCTTTTCATTAATCATACTTATCTTCCTATTAGTATTATTGCTATTTATAGTTTTGATATGAAAAGAAAATCACCTAACTCAGCTTTGAATTAGGTGAAAACCAATCATATTGGTGACACTCAACATTGCAATATTGAATGTTCCTTTAATATTTTATGAAGTTTCCTTCATCTGTATACATGATAGCATAATAATATACTTTAATCAAGTATGATAATAATAAATTAATTATATAAAAATGGTATCTTGAAATATATTAATTGTGACTGTATACTTTAATGTATTGTGTTATAATTTTTTTAGGAACATTTGATAGTTGGGTGGTTGCCAAATTCTTGTTAAAGGAAGGAGGCGATATTATGTTTAAGAAA
>CAKOHQ010000035.1 GCA_934085875.1 uncultured Bacilli bacterium
AAAATTTAAATAAACAACAAATAATAAAAATTATAAAATCAAAAATATATTTTCTGCTACATTCTAATACAAAAAAAATATTACTTGTTAAGTAATACTTTCATAGTTTTTATCATCTGAGATGTATAACTCATTTCATTATCATACCAAGATACTATTTTTACTAATTGTTTATCATTTACTTCTATTACTTTAGTAGATAAACCATCAACTAATGATCCACATCTAGCACCAAGTATGTCACTAGAAACTATAGGATCCATAGTAAATTTAATGTAATCAGTTGAATTTTTTTCAAATAATTTATTTATTTCTTCAACAGTTGTATTATTTTTTAGTTCTAATGTTAAATCTATAACACTTCCATCACCTACTGGAACTCTAAACGCACCGCCATCTAATTTACCATCAAGCTCTGGTATAACTTTACCAATCGCACTTGCCGCACCTGTACTTGCAGGAATTATATTTAAACTTGCTGCTCTTCCACGTCTAGATGCAATACCTTTTTTATGTGGAACATCCAATGTGGATTGATCATTAGTTATAGCATGCACAGTAGTCATAAAGCCTTTTTCAATTCCATATTCTTTATTCAATAAATCCAAAACTGGCGCTAAACAATTAGTTGTACAACTAGCAGCAGAAATAACCGTTTCACTACCATCTAATATATCACTATTAACACCATATACAATAGTTTTCATTTTACCTTTGCCAGGAGCAGAAATAATAACGTGCTTGCTACCTGCAACTATATGCTTATAAGCATCTTCTAGTTTAGTGAATAAACCAGTACATTCTAAAACCAAATCAACTCCAAGTTCCCTCCATGGAAGAATACTAGGATCTTTTTCACTATATACTTTTATTTTTCTTCCTTTATATATTAAACAATCATCCTGAAAAGATATATCATCTACATCAAATTTCCTATGATTAGTATCATATTTCAAATAATATGCTAACTCTTCTGCACTTGTCAAATCATTTATTGCAACCACTTCACAATCGTTTTCCTCTGATATTAATCTAAATGCAAGTCTTCCAATCCTTCCAAAACCATTTATTGCTATCTTTTTCATATAATCTCTCCTACCCTTCATTAAATTCTGATTTACCGATAAATTCTCTTAAAACATTATCACTCGCTAAATACTCACTACTAATTGGAAAAAATATTTTCAAACTATCTAAAAGTCTCCTAGCCATATCATAATACGGACTATCCATTTTAACAGTATATAATAATGGTTCAACATATACTTTTAACACTCCAAGTTCATATATATAACTAGTATTAAGTACTACATCTGCCAAATCAGTATATGGAAATATATATTTTTCTTCCCCATCTCTAACATCTTTCCAGTTAGCTAAAGTTTTATCAACATTAACTCCTCTAGTTCTATTATCTCTAACTATTCTTCTAATAAGTCTATTATCAGTTGTAGAAATATAATTGTGTCTATCTAACATCATTGGCATAAAAGGACTAACATATATTTTATATTTATATCTTTTATCTATATTATCACTAACAGCATCATTTAAACAATGTAATCCTTCAACAATTAATATATCATTTATTCCTAATTTTATACCATCATTATTAAATGTTTTAGAAGCATTAGTAAATATATATTTTGGTAAAACGACTTCTTTTCCATTTAATAAATCTAATATTTGATTCTTAAACAATTTTAAATCTAATGCTTCCAAACTTTCAAAATCATATTTACCATCACTATTTGGTTTCATTTCTTCTAATTCTTTATAATAGTCATCTAAACTAATTTTTACTGTATTCTTACCCAAAGCATTTAAATATAAAGCAAGTTTTCTACTACTAGTAGTTTTACCACTACTAGAAGGTCCTCCTAAAAAAACTATTTTCTTTCTTAATCTAATTATATTTTGAGCAATCTTCATAATAGAATCATCTATCATAATATCATTTTTCTTAATAAAATCCTCTATTTTACCATCAGATATAATTCTATTTAAATCACAAACATAATTAATATTTTGTTTATTTATCCATTCATGATATTTATTAAACTCATTAAATATATTCTTTTTATGTATATATTCTCTTTTATTACTAACATTATCAATCAATACAAAATCATTATTATTTAAATTAATAATTTTAAATTCTTTTATTTCATTTGTATTATTTACTATATTAGTATAAAAATAATTATATTTACCTAATAGTTCATTAAATACCATTGTTTCATTTATCATATTATTTATTGTCTGTGCTTTTTCTGTTTCATTATATCTATTATAATAATTTATAGCATCTTTACTACTTACATTTAATTTTAATATAGGATATGCACCATTAATATATTCATACATTTTACTAGTAATTAATTTTATATCTGTACCAGTAACTTTATGTTTAGTTATAAACTTGCCTCTAATTCCTATATCTAAACTATGATTAAATGATACTTCACAATCTAATATTTCTTTAGCAGCTAATATAAAAATAAATTTTAATCCAGCTTTTTCTTCTTTCATATAATCCCTCTTTACTATACTAATTATATTCTATCATACATATAAATATTTTGTCATATTTTTTTTAGTATTATATTCATTTATTTATATAAAATATTAGTAGGTGATAAAATGTTTATTCCAACTATTCAAGAATCTACAAATAATGGAGAAAAAGTATATGATATATATTCTAAACTTTTAGAAAGTAGAATTATTTTTATAAATGGTGAAATTAATGATACATTAAGTAACATAGTGATTAGTGAATTATTATATCTAGATTCATTAAATACTAATGATATAGAAATTTATATTAATAGTCCTGGAGGTTCAGTTACAAGTGGATTAGCAATAATAGATACTATGAATTTTATTAAAAGTGATGTTAGAACAATTGTAACAGGATTAGCAGCAAGTATGGCATCTATAATATTAGCAAATGGTACTAAAGGAAAAAGATGTAGCCTAAAAAATTCAGAAATAATGATACATCAACCATTAGGCAATACAAGTGGTCAAGCAACTGATATAGAAATACAAGCAAAAAGAATTATTAATAAAAAGAAATTATTAAATAAAATGTTATCTAATTTAACAGGACAAGATATTAAAACAATAGAAAAAGATACAGAAAGAGATAATTTTTTTACCAGTAAAGAAGCCATAGAATATGGCTTAATAGATTCTATTATATAGAATTTTTTTTCAAAAAAAAGCAAGTTTCCACTTACTTAACTTAATTTCAAAGTATACGGATTCTCTACTGTCCCATCTCCTCCATTTATTAGCAAATCAGCCTTTAGATTGATACTAGGGCGCAAAGCGATAGAGCTGTTGACTCCGTGGTAGTTGATTTCACCATGCGGCCCATAAACGAACCACCCGCTCGCATTTGAACCATAATAGTCGCTCGGAGACGAAAGCCACCAAGAAGAAGTTATAGATGAATTATACAAATAATATGATTTGTTTGTTTGACCAGGTTTATAAGCACCAGCATATGCTACTTCATCTGCAGTTAATAATCCTATTGGATATTTTAAATTTCCATTAGTCTGTTTTCCATTTGGTAATGTACTTTTTGTTGTTGTATATCTTGAATAATTATCGTTTGCCTTCTCTGCACATTTGAATGTTGGTGTTGATGTTGTTATCACTGTTGCTCCAGAACTATACATAAGTCTTTCTGTTGCAGAATAATATGTTTTATTTGTTCCATATCCTTTTGCAGTATTATATGAACCGATTCCACTTTCTGCTAGTGTTTTATCTCCACAAAATAATGTGTCACTTAAATAGTTTACATAATTCGTTTTTAAGTTATCTTCATACCATTTGTCTACTGCAATTTTTATTGTACTATCATTTTTATTTTCATGTGTTGCTTCATATGTTGTACTTCCTGATGTTCCGTACATATAACCTACATATGCATTATCATTGTAATTAGTATTAAAAGCTGTTGTTATTTTATTTCCATCTGAATCTTTTGCAACATCATCTAATACAAGTCTAACAGAACCATCACCATTTATTCTAACTATTCTCCATATTTTATCTGCAAAATTTACATAATTATAACTTTGTTTTCCTCTAAAATAATATGTTGTACCATAATCATCTTCTGCTAAATAAATACCCTTCTCTTCTGTTTCTATTTTACTAAAATCAGGAGTATCATAATTAACATTAATTCTATCGTCATTTAATATTTTACCAGATAAAGTTCTAATATCACTTATCTCTCCCTTAATGTTTTTAGCATTAACAACAACCTTCAACTTAATAGTGTTAGATTTAACCTGATCTTTAGGATATTTATTATTAATCCATATTCTTAAAAAATAATATGCACTTGGATTAGTTTCATCATTTGTCTTTTTAGCATCTAACTGTTCTTTCCTAATTAATGTATTATCAGATAATGTTCTAACAATTGTACAATTATCAGCATTATCTTTACATATTTGATAATTAATATACTTAGTATCAACTTCATTACCATCTATCGTTTCTAAATTTATATCATAATCTATCTTATTGCTTCCAGTATTATAAATATAAAAAGAAAAAATATTATCAGTTCTCTTTATTGCAATATCATCCTCACTTGGAGTCATATTTAATAAAGTAATCTCATTACTTCCATTATCAAATGATATAGCCAAATCACCAACTTCAACAACTTGATAATCAGTATCTTTATCTACATCCATATATAATGAATAACTAGTACCAATAATTCCTAATGACAAAACAAATACGATCAAAACTGATACAAACGCTTGACTTTTTAAAATCTTTTTTGCATAACTTTTAAAAATAGAATTCTTCATATGATCACCTTTTAATATATTTACATATTAATAATATAATAAAAAACATTTTTTTTCAATAAAAATAATGTTTTTGTTTGCATTTTACATAATTATTTGATAAAATCAATATTGTATTTAAGGAAGGAGATTTGTTATGCCTAATATTAAAAGTTCTAAAAAGTCAGTAAAACAAGATACTAAAACTACTATTGCCAATAATGTTTATACTGCTAAAGTAAAAAATTCAATTAAAAGAACTGAAAAAGCAATTTTAGATAAAAACAAAGATTTAGCTAATACTGAACTTAAGAAATTTGTTTCTAATATCGACAAAGCTTGTTCAAAAGGATTAGTAAAGAAAAATACTTGTAATAGACAAAAAGCAAGATTAAATAAAAAAGTAAAAGAAATAGCAGAATAATTATTTCTTTTTATTTTTTTATTTGTTATTATTAATATAGGTGATTTTCATGAAAAAAACATTTTCATTTATTATATGTTTATTAATAAGTTTAATTATCTTATTTAATATAGATAAAATATCAAATAAAATAGCATCATTTTTAGAAAATGATAAAAAGGTATATATATCAAATACTAATGATTATTATAAAAATTATAATTTTAAATTTGTAGAAGAATCTATTGAATATGTTCCATATAGTTATCAAGGTATATTAAATATTATATTTTCAACTTTAAATAATGGTTGGGATACTTTCACTTTTTATTGCCCAGATGAATATGCAGATTGTATTAATGACGTTAATAAGATTAGTAAAGATACAACAATGCTTTCAAATATAAATAATTTTGTGCATCCATTTAATACTTATTCTAAAATAAGTATTGCAACAAATTCAAGTAAAGAAGTAACAATAAAAATAACTAAGTTATATAGTGAAGAAGATATAAAAAAAATCAACACTGGTGTTGACGAAATAATGACAAAAATTATTACAAATGATATGAGTGATGACGATAAGTTATTAAAAATACATGATTACATAGTAAATAATACTAGATATGACATAAATAAATCAAATAATGCTTCATATACAGCATTGGGTCCTTTATTCAATGGCACCGCTGTTTGTAGTGGATATGCTGATTTAATGGCAATATTTATATCAAAATTAGGATTAAAAAATTTCAAAGTAGCAAGCAACACACACGTTTGGAATGCAGTACTTATTAATGGAGAATGGTTACACATAGATTTAACGTGGGATGACCCAATTACTAAAGATAGCAATGTAGATACATTACAACATGATTTCTTCTTAGTTAATACAAAAAAACTTTTAGAATTTGATACTAAAGATCATAAATTTGATTCTACAATTTATCAAGAATTAAGATAAGCCAATTAGGTTTATTTTTTTTATAATAATTTATTATACTTCTTAAAATTAATATAAAAGGAGTAGATATAATCATACCTAATATACCAAAAAAATGACTAAATATAATAACTCCTATTAATATATATATTGGATTTAAATCAACATTTTTGCTAACAATTAAAGGTTGAACTATATTATTTTCAAGAGATTGAACAACCATAATTACAACAGTAACAACAATACCTAATCTAAAACTCTTAGTAAGACCAATTAATATTGCTGGTACACCACCTATATATGGTCCAATATATGGAATTATATTAGTAATAGCACAAAATAACGCAAACAATATTGGACTAGATAATCCTATAATACTAAATATAATAGACAATATAGTAAACATAAATAATGTATCTAATAAAATACTTTTTATATATAATCTTAAATCAGTACTAATACTCTCTCTTAACTCAATAGGAATAAATTTAAAATAACTTATACTATTTTTTCTAATAAGAAAATAAAAACCAAATATCATACTATAAACAATATTCATAGTTATTCCAAACAAATTATTTAAACAACTATTCATATGTTTCAAATTATTATATATTAAATCTTTTAAATTCATATTTTCATAAATACTATATAAATATCTATTATGTATAACATAATATTTAATAATAGGTACTATTTTCTTTGATTCTACTATTATCAATGGAATTAACTTAAATAATATAAATACTATACTACCAATAAATAAAATAAATATTATGCTTGTTACCACACTTCTATTAAAATTAATCTTGTCTACTATTGGTTTTAATATCCAAGATATTACATATCCAAAAAATAATGGACTCAATATAGATAAAATCATACAACAAAAACCAGTAAGTTTTAATATTCTTACTATGTATATACTAACTAAAATAATAAGTAATAAAATTAAAATATTTATATTTTCTTTTTTCATATTATTATTATTTACAAAAATATTTTTTTTATAAATAAAAAAAGGATATTAAATCCATTTTCTAAAAACCGTGGCCACCGCCACCGCCTCCGCCTCCAGAAAATCCTCCACCACCAGAGAATCCTCCACCAGAACCGGATCCGCTAGACATATTGCTAGCAGCAATGGTACTATTGGCAACATGATATGCATTACTAATTGAATTATTAATTGTATCATTTAAATCACTTCTTATTAAATAATTATACATCATTATATCAGTCATATCAGTATTATTATCCATTGCTTGTATTTTAATTTTCATTGTTTTCTCTAAATTTTTAGCAACTCCAAAGATAGTTGCATAAACTAAATATTTTTCCCATAATATTATTTCTGGTAATTCTTTTTCATCAAATCTACCAAAATCAACTAAGAATTTTTTAAAAGCCATCCATTTTTTGTATTCCAATATACCTGTTTTGCTTTTTCTAGTAGCAAAAGATATATATATAACTCCAATAACGCTAAATATAAATACAAAAATACATAATAAATTTTCTGCTTTTACACTAAAGTAAAATGATATAATACTTAATATTACAATAATTAATATAGGTACTGCTTTACTTTGTTTATCATAAAAATTATATTGTTCTGCAACTTTATCTATATCTTTTTTCCAATCATTAAAATGATTTAAAAACTTTCTTGCAGTACTTTCTTTCTTACCATAAGTTTTTATTTCACTTAATGAAACACTATTCCCATCTCCTACTTTATTTAGCAAGAATTCCATAATACTTGCTTCTTCTTTAGTTAATGGTTCTTTAAATGTTTCTGATTTTCTTAAAATATAATCCTTTTTATTTTTTTTATCACTAGTTTCTTCAATAGTAAATGCTTTTTTGTATATCATATATAATATACTAGCACTATACCCATTAGTAGAATTATATTTTTTTATTAATTTTTCTAATATTTCTGGACCATAAGTATTTGGAAAATCTCTATAATATTCCATATCAAAATCAGTTTTATATTCTTTATCATATTTAAAATAACTATAAATTACTAAAACAATTAATGTTACTAAATATATTCCAAAAGAAACATAACTTATTATTTGTTTTCTTTTAGCAACGCGTCTTAATTCATTAGCTTCATCTGCTAATTTAGTTTCATCATTTATAATATTATCTAATTCATCTCTATTTGTAAATCTAGTGCTATTATTAACTAAATCTTTATTAAACGCCATACGTACATTAAGTACCTCACCAGAATAAATTTGATCTATTGTTGCAACTAAACTTGAATAGTTATCAGTATTTACTTTTTCTACATTACCATATATTGCTCCATGAGCCCATACTCTTAGTGTATCATCAATACCTGGTAAATTAACATATACTTTTACATCACTTAACGTATCTTCAAAACCTTTAGGTATAAAGTTATAATATAACTCAGCAACATCATTATGTACTAATACTACATCTTTTAATGTATAGCAAAGAACAAATCCACTTTCCCCACCAGTATTTTCATTATACATTGTTATACTAGGACCCATACCATTATAATTAACAGTATATTTTAACTTATCTCCTTTATTAGCACTTGCCACTTCAGTAAATTTATCTTTTTTAGTCATATCACTTGGATTTAATAAATAAACACTTATATCAGTTAAATCACTAGGATTATAATTACTATCTCCATCTTTATAATAAATATCTCTTACATATCCATTATAACTTCCATCCATTTTAATATATTCACATACATTGACATCACCATTGTCTTGTATATCTGCATTAATATTATATTTTGTTATATCAAAATTAACCTCACTTACTGCAAACACATTTAATGGTATTAATATAAATGAAATTATAATAAAAATCACACTTTTTTTCATAAACTCTCCTCAAAAAAAGGACTTATAAAGCCCTATTAAAATTTAACAGTTGGAGCTTCTTTTTCTTTTTCATCAATTTGGAAAAATTCTCCCTTTTTAAATCCACCCATATTTGCAACAATATTAGATGGTACACGCTCTACTTTGTTATTATATGTTAATACAGTATCATTATAGAATTGTCTAGCCATAGAAATTTTATCTTCTGTATCTTTTAAATCATTTTGTAATGACATAAAGTTAGTATTAGCTTTTAAATCAGGATAAGATTCTGATAATGCAAATAATTTATTAAGTGCATTAGTAATTTCTCCAGATGCTTTTACTTTTTCATCAACTGTATGTGCAGTTGTATAAGTATTTCTAGCTTTAATTACATCTTCTAATGTTTTACTTTCATGTTTAGCATAACCCTTTACAGTTTCAACTAAATTAGGTATTAAATCCGCTCTTCTTTTAAGTTGTACATCAATTTGACTAAATTGATCATCCTTTCTATTTCTTAAACTAATTAAACTATTATAAGTACTAAAATACCAAATTACTAATAAAACAAGTACAGCAATTATAATATATACAGCAATCATAAATAAATCTCCTTCCTACTTTAATTATATAGTGTTATAAAAAATAATTCAACTAAAAAAGAACAAAATTAATTGTTCTTTAAGATTTCTAATGCTTTCTTCATTTTTAAATCAAATTTAATCATTTCCATACCACCAATTTGATTTAATATATCTTCTTTTGGTATGTTATATGTATTTGCTATTTCTTCTAAATGTGTTTCACTTTCTTTATCATCAACTTCAATATTTTCTTTTTCACTTACAGCTTCTAATAAATATCTTTCTTTTACTCTCATTTCAGCTTCTGGTTTTAATTGTTCTTCAAGTTGTTCCATATTAGTTTTAGTAAATTCAAAATATTGTTCTAATGATAAACCTTGCATTCTCATATTATCTTCATATTGATGAACTAATCTATGTATTTCTTCATGAATAATTTCTTCATTTATATCAACAGTCATATTTTCTACTGCTTTTTTAATTACCTCGTCTAAATATTTATTTTCTATATCATTATTTTTATGTTCTAATAAATTTTCTTTAACTTTAGTTTCAAATTCTTCTTTAGTTTTAATATCTTCATATCCTAAATCTTTAAACAATTCTTCATCTATTTCTGGTAATACTCTTTCTTTTATTTCTCTAATAGTAACTGTAAATGTTACGTCTTTTCCTTTTAAATTTTCTACATAATTTTCTGGAAATTTTAAGCTAATATCTTTAGTTTCCCCAACTTTCATTCCAATTAATGCATCTTCAAATCCAGGAATAAATGTATTTGATCCTATTTCAAGTGGATAATTTTCTCCAGTTCCACCTTCTAGTTCTTTTCCATCTACTATACCTTTAAAATCTATTACAGCAGTATTTCCTTTAACTACTTCTCCATTTTCTTTAACTACTATATCTGCATATTTATTTCTTAAATTATCTATTTCTTCTTCTACTTCTTTTTTAGTTACTTTAGCAGTTTCTTTTTTAATTCTTAAATTTTTATAATCTCCTAATTTAACTTCTGGTTTACTAATAAATTTATAAACAATAGTAATTCCATCTTTATCTAATTTAGTAATATCTACTGTTGGTTGTATAACAGGAATAACATCAGCTTCTTTAAAAGCTCCTTCATATTCTTTTTCAATCGCTATATCAGCTGCATCTGGATATAATGTTTCAATACCTACTTTTTTAACAAATAAATCCCAAGTTACAGAACCCTTTCTAAATCCATCTATTTTAATATCCTTCTTCTTTTTATTAAAAGCATCTTTTAAATAATTTGCCCATTCTTCATTCTTTATCTCTTTTGTAATTTCTTTTACATTTTTCATAATTTCTCTCCTTCTTAATACATAGTATTATAAACTAAAAACATAGTATTATCAAGAAATTTACCACTTTTTTGCAAAAAATTTAATTTTATACTAGCAATTTAAAAAATCTATGATATAATTAAATACGTAATCGCATTGGACTGTTAGCTCAGTTGGTAGAGCAACTGACTCTTAATCAGTGGGTCTAGGGTTCGAATCCCTAACAGTCCACCATTTTTATTTTAAAATATGTTGACAAATAATTGTTTTTTTAGTTATAATAATTAAGTCATTAGCGGACCTGTAGCTCAGCTGGTTAGAGCGCACGCCTGATAAGCGTGAGGTCGATGGTTCAAGTCCATTCAGGTCCACCATTTTTTATGGCCCGTTGGTGAAGTGGTTTAACACACATGCCTTTCACGCATGCATTCATGGGTTCAAATCCCGTACGGGTCA
>CAKOHQ010000036.1 GCA_934085875.1 uncultured Bacilli bacterium
TATATCTTCTATGATTCTATTAAATTCTTCTTCTTTTAAATTAGTAATCTTTAACATTAAATCTTTATCTAAATTATTTTCTAACATATTCTTTATTATTTGCTTTCTACTATCAATCTCACCTTGCTCGTAAGAAACCTCTTTCATGTATTCATCATAATCATAATATAATTGTTTATCTAAATCTTCTATATCAATATTAAATATTTTACTAATATCTCTCATTAAACCATTACCATCATAAATATTATCTAGTAATTTTTTATCATTACATACAAAGAAATATAATAAATTTTCTAGATTATATTTATTCCCTTTCTTTATTTCATTATAATCTATGTTTGATAAAAAATCTAGATTAATATCAATTACTCTTAACATATTATCTCTAATGATGTGATGTTTCTTTTCTATCATCATTGAATCATATACAAATTCTTTTCTTTTAAATAAATCATAATTATTTATATTTATTTGTATTACACTTTTGACATTTTTATAATCGTCACTTTTATGTACTTGTCTTAATATAGAATTGTACATATAAATATTATTTTTAATTATTGCAACAGGAACATTATTATAGTTTATTTCTATGTTATAGTAATTATCGTTATCTCTAACTATTACATCACTTATACTGTTAACATAATTTGAATTGCTACTTATATTGGGAGTAATTAATTCAATATTATTTCTTAATAATTTAACACTAATACCAGTTGATGCACTTATTAATCTAACTAAATATTCACGACATGTAGGATTTTCACTATTAAGTAATTTTTTAACAACTTTATCTTTTAATAAAACACGTTCACGTAACATATTTTCACCTTGCTTTCTTAAGTAAAATAAGAATAACAAACTATTTAATGAAGTGCAAAAGTATAAATATTAAAATCTACATGAAAAAACGTACAAATTTTTATTTTTCTCTAGAGAAATTTTAAAATCTGTACGATTTTTTTAACTAATTCTAAAAATTATATAAATTTAAAGTTTTTTTGTTATTTATCTAGTTTTTTCATTATTTCTTTTTGATTTTTTAATATTATATCTATTTTATCATGTAATTCTTCTAATATTAATTCACTTTTTAAATCTATTCTATAATCATTTTGATTTCTAATGCTGTCTTTTTTTGCTTGTCTATTTTGACTCATCATAATAATTGGTGCTTGGATAGCAGCAATACATGAAAGTACTAAGTTGAGTAATATAAATGGATATGGGTCTATTTCTTTACCGCTTGTTAAAATCATTGTATTTATTACAATCCAAATAAGTAAAAATAATATAAACATTATGATAAAGAACCAACTACCTGCTATTTCTGAAACTTTATCTGCAACTCTATCACCAAAAGTCATTGTACTATCTTCTAATTTGTCTACATCAATACTAATAGGTTGATCTACTAATAAATCTAAAAGTTCTTGTTCATCTTGAATATTTAATTCTTTATTTTTTAATAACATTTTAACTATGTCTTTTTTTGTTAATGTTGTTTCTTTTGTATCTTTCTTTTTCATTATTACCACCATATTGATTATAACATATTATTTAATTACATATAACCATTTATTATAGTTTTTGTTTCTTTTACTGTGATGAAAGCTTCATTATCTAATTTTTTTAGTAATATTGTTAATTCATCTAATCTTTTTTTATTAGTTTCTATTAATAATATAGTTTTGTTTTTATCTTTATTTAGTATAGATACTCCAAAGTTTCTATCTTTTATTTTTTTTGTGTTTTTTATTTTTGTTGATATTACTATAAGTTCCATGTTTGTTTTAACAAATTTATTAATAAATGTAGTACCAAGTATTGTTCCCATAGTATATCCCCCTGAATAACTTATTACTATCCATAAATTTAATTCAACGTTAATTGCTGTTCTTGCAACTAATAACCATATAGTTATTTCTACGAATGCTATTAATGCTACTATAAATGTTTTTCCCTTTATAACAAAAGTAGTACGTATAGTATTTAAAGATACATCTAGTATACGAGCAAAAAATATTTTAATACAAGTTAATAATAGAGACATAGTACCACCTATTTTATAGTATGAAATAATTAAGTATAGTTATACTATTAATGGTGATATTATGTATTTTTATATTAATGTATTTTTATTTTATAGTATATTTGGTAATTTGTTTGAAAGATTTATAACTAGCATAAGACATATAGATTATACTAGTGGATTTATGGGTACTATATTTACACCTGTATATGGTGTCGCAATACTTGTTATTATTTTTATACATAATAAGATTAAAATAAATAATAAGTTTTTTAAAATATTATTAGAAGTTATTATATATGGTGTAGTTTTAAGTTTATTAGAACTTGTTGGTGGAATAATGATAGAGAATACTTTTAATAAAGTATTTTGGAATTATGAAAGATTTAAATTTAATATTGGAAAATATATAAGTTTAGAGACTGCAGTATTATGGGGTATTATGAGTGTTGTTATATTATATTTAGTACATCCTTTATTTAAAAAATTAGAAAAATATATTCCTAAATTTTTAACTTTATTAGTAAGTGTATTTTTTGTAATTAATTTAATTTATGTGTTTATAGTTAAATTAACCTAGTATATTTTTTATAAATAACATAGTATAAGTTGGAGGTTATGTTATGTTATTTGAACTAGATAGTGAGAATAGTGATATTCTTAATAATTTAGATTATTTTAATTTGAATAAGAATGAGATAGAAAATAAATATAAGTATATTAATAAGAAATATGATAATGATAAATATGATTATAAGAAATATGATAATGATAAGTTTGATTTTAAAAAATATGATTTTAATTATAATAAATATGATGTAGATTTTAATAATTATGTTTATGATAAGAATAAGAGAATTGTTAATGTAGATTTAGAGAAAGGATTTTATTTAGGCAATATATTTATTGATAGTTACGATGGATATAAGAATTATAAAGCTAAGAAAATAAATTCTTATAGTGAACAACAAAAAATGCTTCTTAGAATATATGAATTAGATTTTATATTAAATGACTTAAATTTATATTTGGATATTAATCCTAATGATAAAAGATTATTTGAAATGTTTAAGAAATGTGCTATGGAGTTAGATGTTTTAAAGAAAAAATATTATGAAAAGTATCAAGTATTAGAATTATGTAAAGATACCAAAGATAAATATACTTGGATAAGTAATCCATGGCCATGGGATGGAGGTTATTATGTTTAAGTATGATAAAAAACTTCCTTATCCTGTAGATATTAAGAAGAAAGATTTAAAAATGGCTAAGTATATTTTGACACAATTTGGCGGTTCTAATGGCGAACTTGCAGCGGCATTAAGATATTTTAGTCAAAAATTTAGTATGCCAACTGAAGAAGGTAAAGCACTTTTAAATGATATTGCTACTGAAGAAATGGGTCATAATGAAATGATATGTACTATGGTAAATCAATTAATGAGTGGTGCAAGTATAAAAGAGTTAGAAGATGCTGGGTTAGGTAGTACATATACTGAACATGGATATGGAATTTATCCTAGTGATTCAAATGGAGTTCCTTTTACTGCTAGCTATATAGCTAGTGTTGGAGATCCTATTGCTAACTTAGTAGAAGATATGGCTGCTGAACAAAAAGCAAGAGTGACATATGAACATTTAATTGATTTAGCAAGTGATGAAGATGTTATACAACCATTATTATTCTTAAGACAAAGAGAAGTAGTTCACTTTAATAGATTTAAGGAATTATATGAAAAATATTTAAATCAAGGTTTTAAATAAATCTTGATTTTTTGTGTAAACAATATGTTTTTTATAATTATGTTAATTTACTTATAAAATGTGGTGTGTTAAAATATAATTAGTGAAAGGGACTTATATATGAAGAAAGAAAGAGTAGTACCTAAAAAGAATTATTTTTATTTATTATTAATGATTATTGGTGTAGTTGTTTTAACTTTTATTATATTTGGTATAAATGATAAATATCAAAATAAAAAATTGGAAAGTAGTTATTTAAGTGGGTATGTAAATCAAATTAGAGTTGAAGAAATTGACAATATATTAACTGAACCTAATAGTGATATGTTTGTTTTAATAACTAAAACTGCTGATGATAATGTATATAATTTTGAAAATGATTTAAAGAAAATAATTAAGAAAAAAGATTTAAGAGATAATTTTATATTTATTGATTATAGTAATAATGACAATTATGATGTAATTAATAAAAAATTTAAAAGTAATATTAAAAGTGTACCAGCAATTATATATATAAAAAATGGAGAATTTGTTAAAAATATTGATAGTAGTGAACATATGTTAAATGTTGGTGATTTTGAAAAATTATTGGATGAATATGAGGTAAAATAATGATTAATGTAGTTTTATTTGAACCTGAAATACCTGGTAATACAGGTAATATTATGAGAACTTGTGTTGCTACTAATACTAAATTACATTTAATAAAACCACTTGGATTTAGTTTAGATGAAAAATATATTAAAAGAAGTGGTGTTAATTATATTGATAATTGTGACTATACAGTTTATGAAAATATAGAAGAATTTTTTGAAAAGAATAAAGGAACATATTATTTTTTAACTAGATATGGAAAGAAACCACATACTAGTTTTGATTATAGTAATAAAGATGAAAATATATATTTTATTTTTGGTAAGGAATCTACTGGTATTCCACCTAAAATATTAAAACCTTATTTGGATAAATGTATGAGAATGCCAATGACTGATAAAGTTAGAGCACTTAATTTATCTAATACTGTTGCTATTATGGTATATGAAGCTTTAAGACAACAAAATTATAGAGATTTATTGTTTACTGAACCTCATAAAAGTGCAGATTTTATAATAGAAAATGGATAATTTATTTTATCTTTTTTTGAAAGTGGTGAATTATGGAAAATATTGTTATACCTAAACATGTTGGTATTATTATGGATGGTAATGGCAGATGGGCTAAAATGAGAGAAAAAAAACGTAGCTTTGGTCATTTAGAAGGTAGTAAAGCATTAGAAAAAATTGCTCTTTATGCGATAGAGTGTGGAGTTCAAGTATTAAGTGTCTATGCTTTTTCAACAGATAATTTTAAACGTAGTAAAGAAGAAGTTGATTATTTAATGGATTTGTTTATAACTATGTTTAATAAGAAAATGAAAAAAATAAAAGATAATGATATAAAAGTTATATTTTCTGGCAGAAGAAAACCTTTAAGAGAAGATGTACTTGTTTCAATGGATAAAATAGTTGAGGAAACAAAAAATAATAAAAGGGGAATACTTAATATTTGTTTAAATTATGGTGGACAAGAAGAAATTATTGATGCTACTAAAAAAATTGTAGAGTTAGTTAATAATGGTGAATTAAATATAGATGATGTTGATAAGAATAATTTTTATAAGTATTTATATAATGATTTACCACCATTAGATTTATTAATTAGGACTAGTGGTGAATTTAGATTAAGTAATTTTATGCCTTATCAAAGTACTTATTCTGAATTTTATTTTACAGATACTTTATTTCCTGATTTTAATAATCAAGAATTTGATAGAGCTATTGAAAGTTATAACAAAAGAGATAGAAGATTTGGTAATGCAAAATAAAAAATCCGGTTTTGGATTTTTTATTTTGTTTATATTTTATTTATCTTGGCAACCACAATTACATGATTCATCACAATTACAGTTTTCTTCACAGTCACAATTATCGCCACATTCACAATGTTCACAAGAACAATCATCACAATTACATGAGTTGTCTATTATAATTGCACTAACAGGACAACCTTCACTTGCTTCAATTGCTTCATCAGTAATTTTATCACTAATCATATTTGCTCTTCCTTCATCATTACATTCAAAATTTTCTGGTGCAATACTAAAACAATATCCACAACCTATACATCTTTCTTTATCAAAAATTATTTTACTCATATTATTTCCTCCAATAAAATTATTATATACTAATAAAATATAATTATCAAATAAAAAAATGTAGAATAATGTTCGAAACTATGATATTATTAACATGATAGGTGATATATATGAATTCAAGAATGGATAGATATGCTGAAACTCCTAATTTGAAAAGTAGAGTAGAGAGAAATAAAGATTTATATGAACAAATAAAAACTAGTGATATTGATAAATTCGATATTGCTAGCAATGCAACTGTTATTGGAGAAGATATAAGTAGAATAGATGTAGATAAAGTTAAGGATATGCTTGATAAAAGATATAGAGATGAATATGATAAACGTAGTTTAAAATTTAGAGAACAAGATGAAGAGATTATAGAAGATAAAAAATATGATACTAAAGAATATGATATAAATGCTATATTAGAGAAAGCTAAGAAAACACAAAATGTAGATTATGAAAAAGAAAGATTAAAAAAAGTACATGATACACAATATGTTATATTAAAAAAATTAAATATTGATGAAACTAATGAAGAAGAAGTAATGGAAGATAATGAAGAAAATATAGTTAACTTAATAAATACTATTACTAATTTAGAGTTACAAAATAGTAAGAAAAATAGTACTGGTAATACAACTGCATTAGATTTATTAAGTGATTTAAGTGATAATGATACTAATACTGTTTATAAAACAATGGAATTAGATAAAGAAGAAATTAGTAAAAAAACTGAAGATAACTTAGATGAAGAAGATTTAAGTATAGAAGATAAATATGATGATTTTAAAGAATTAGAGAAAGATTTAAAATCTAATAATATTGCAATTAAAGTTGTTGGTATAGTATTTGTTGTTATATTAATTATACTTGCTGTTATATTTCTTAATAAATATTTTAATTTAGGGCTATTTTAATATAGTTCTTATTTTTTTCATAAAATATATTATGAAACGTTTTTATAAAATAAAAAAAATTAGGTTTAGAAATATATTTATGTATGTAATAATTATAGTTATATTTATAGATATTATTGTATTTAATACATTAGGTAAGAAGTTAGGAGAGAGTGTATCTTTTTTAACTAAATTAAAGTTAGATGAAATTACTAAGTATTATATGAATGATACCATAAAGAAATATTTGAATGTTGATAGTAATGATTATATTAAAGTTAATTTGGTTAATAATAATATTGTAAGTGTTGATATAGATAATGTTATGTGTAATAAATTATTAAATAATATTATTGTTGATTTAGAAAGTAATGTAAAGAATTTAGAAATGGGTAAGATTAGCAATTACCATAATTTAGAAATAATAAAGGGTGATAATGGTATTGTTATATTTATGCCAGTTGGTGTTAGTTTAGGAAATAGTTTATTTTCTGGATTAGGTCCTAAAATACCAATTAAGGTAAGTTTTTTAGAAAATATTGATGCTTATGTAGATGTTGTTGTTGAAAATTATGGTATTAATAATTCTTTAATTAAATTATATATAAATATTGATGTTGAAGAAGTGTTGGAGATGCCTACTAAGAATAGATTTAGTAATGTTAAATATAAGTTTTTAATTAGTAGCAAATTAATTAATGGAGAAGTTCCTAGTGTATTAGGTGGAACAATAAATAAAAGTAGTAGTGTAGTAAATAATGATGTAAAGTAAGTATTTTAATATAGAATAAGAGTAGTAAAAGTGATATACTTTTTATAGTAGGTGGTGATTACTTATGAATAATATTTTTGTTAATGATAGTATTGATGCTGGTATAAGTAATTACTTACTTATAAAACAGGGTAAAGATTATGATAAAGCACATATATTTGAAACATATATTATTAGATGTTTATGTAAAATATATGGTGATATTAATATATTAAATCCTTATAGAATTAATAATGTTAATAGTTTTAAAGCTAATTTGATTATGTATGGATTAAGTGAAAAAGAAATGAATGAATTTATTAGTTTAATGGGAGATTATTCTAAGTGGTTAAATAGTGAAAAGAATGTAGGTAAAACTGATATAACTAGTAAAATAGAAATAATTTTAATTAATATGATTATATATAGAAATAAGATTATAAAATTTACTGATAATGAAATAGAGTTTTTTGATAAATATTTTGATCCTAAGAATAATAATTTTGCTACATTACATAATTTAATTACTAAAGATGTTAATATAGTTCCAATGTATTGGAATAGAAAGAAAGTATTATTAAATAATAATATTAAATTTAAAAGAATTAGAAATGATTTATTAAGTAGTAGTGTATATTATAAATATGGTATAGATAAAGATGATATGTCACGTATGAGTGAAGAGAAAGTTAGAAATATTAATAATCGTATTTTAGAAAGTGAAAAAGATACAGAGAAGAGAAATAAAAAGTTTATACCAAAAAATGTTATAATTACAAGTGGTAATGGATTTGTTGATACATTGATGCTACTTAGTATTATGACTACTGAAATTATGATTGGTATTATGATTGCTTTACATGTTATGAGAGGTTAGTATGATTGTAATTGATGATATGGAGTATGATTTGATTGAAAACTTTAGAGATGCTTTTAATGAAGAAGAGTTTAAAGAATATTTTACTGATTATTTTTATAAATATGATTATATTGTAGGAGATTATGCTTATAATAAATTAAGATTAAAAGGTTTTTATGAAGATAATAAAAAAGAGGCTAAAGAATTAAATAAAATTAAGAATAAAGATAAGTATATTGAAGAGAATTGTGCTTATCAATGTAAATATTTTGTTTTGAAAAAGATTTAGTCTTTTTTTTTTGAATGTTTTATGCTACAATTATTTTAGAATAAGAGGGATATCGATGAATGTTAATATAGTTTTATCAAATGGTATGAATGAAAATGTAGATTTAATATGTTATTTTACTGGTAATAATGGTAAAAATTATTTGTTTTATACGAAGAATGAAACAGTACAAGATGGTTTAATTAAAATGTATGTTGCTAGTGAAACTGGAAGTGTTAGTGATGATGAGTGGACTTTATTAAAAAAAGATATGCAACAAATAATTATGGGTACTAGTACAGTAAAATTTTTAAATTATACTAATCCTGTTAAGGTTGGTGAAGCTAGGGCAATTGCATTAAATAATACTAACATTAATGCAATAAAAGGTGCATATAGTAAAAATACTGATGTAAGTGTAGGAACAAATAAAGATTTATTGAGTCAAAGTTTTAATGAAATTCCTAAGAGTGATGTAGCTAAAGTGGAAAATGAACCTATTCAAATAAGTTCTATTCCTAACGTACAAAATAATTTTAATATGGAAGGCAGTCCAGTTAATTTAAATACCAATCCAGAACCTGTTACTCCTGTTATTGATCCTATTCCTAAGGTTGAACCTATTAATCCAGTTCCTACACCTGATATTCCTGTTGTAAATGGAAATGGGCCTGAGTTAAATATTAATAATGTCAAACAACCTGGTATAGAAAGTGGATTTAAAGTTTCAAATGAACCAAATATATTTGACCAACCTAGCACTCCATTTAATATAACAGAAGAAGATATAAATAAGCCATTAGATGTTCCAGAACAAAATAATAATGTATTTATGGGAAATAATGACAATGGAAATATTTTTAATAATCCTGTTATTGAACCTATAAATAATAATACATCTAATAGTGTAGATAACAATGTTTCTTCAATACAAGACTTAAATACTACTAATAGTAAACAAATGGATGTAAGTAAACAAATAGAATTAAATGAAAGAAAAATAAAATTATTTACTGAACTAGCTAATATTTATAAAGAAGAAAATGATATGTTAAAAAGTGAAAGTGAAGAAAATGATAATACTGCATCTGATTTATTTAATAATAATGGAACATTAGATGATTTAAAAATATTACAGGGATAACTAAGTATAATGCTTAGTTTTTTTCATATAATTTATTAGTGATAATATGAAAAATGTTATATACAATTATTATGATATATTAGTTGATGAATTAAATAAAAGTGATAATAATTATTTTTTCTATTTTAATAATGAACTTTTTTTGTTTTATTTAGTATTAAATGATATTAGTGTAGTAGAAAATATTTATAAGTATGTAATAGATAATAGTATAGAATGTTTTAGTATAGTATTAAATAAAGAAGGCAATTTATTTGCTGATGTAGATAAAAAGAAGTATGTTTTATTAAAAGTAAAAGGTATATTAAAATATGAAGTGAAATTTGATGAATTTAAATATTATCCTATTAATTCAAATGGTGTTAATTGGAGTAATTTATGGAGCGAAAGACTTGATTATTATGAAATACAAATTAGAGAACTTGGTATTAAGTATCAGACTGTTTTAAATTCATTTGGTATGTTTAGTGGACTCGCTGAGAATGCAATATTATATTTTAATATGACAATGGAAAAATTTAGTGATATGGATAGTAGTGTTGGTATTGTTCATAATAGAGTGAAGTATCCATGTTATTTAATAGATTATTATAATCCAGTTAATTATGTAATAGATTATAGTGTTAGAGATATTGCAGAGTATATTAAATCTTATCTTGTTAGTGATGATTTTGATATAGATAATGTTATTATGTTGATTAATAGAATGAATTTAAATGATTTAATGTTTAATTTGTTATATGCTAGACTTCTTTATCCTACATTTTATTTTGATATATTTGATAAAATTATATTAGAAGATGGTAAGGATAGTGATGTAGTTCCAGTTTTGAATAAAGTTGATGTTTATTTGAATATGTTAAAGATTTTATATCAAAAATTTAATAATGAGTATCAAATGTTTAGGATAGAGTGGTTAGATAAAATAAAAATGTAGATTAAATTTCTACATTTATTACACCTTTACAAGAAGGAACTTTTTCTTTTATTAATTCGTATACGTTATCGTTTAGAGTATAGTCTTGATATCCACAATGGCTACAAGCGCCAAATAATTTAACATATACATAATCATCTTCATATTTAATAAATTCTATATCTCCGCCATCTGAATTTAAGAATGGTTTAATGTCATTTATAACTTCATTTATTATTTCTATATCTTTGTTATTTATTTCTGTTTCTTTCATATTTATTCACCAGAATATATTATATCTAAAATGTTTTACTTAGTAAATAAAATTTGATATAATATTGGGCGAGAGGTGCAATAATGGAAGACTTTGAAGTTGGAAGTATTGTAAAAGGAGAGGTGACTGGAATTGAACCTTATGGTATTTTTGTTAAAGTGGGGAATAC
>CAKOHQ010000037.1 GCA_934085875.1 uncultured Bacilli bacterium
CAATATAACTAATTATATTATCACTTGTTTTAGGATTTTCTACATTTGTATTAGAAGTATTTTCTATTGTAACTATACCATATTGACTTAAATGTGATGTTTCAAATATTATATATCCATCTTCTATTGTTGCTGGTATAGTTTCTTTTATTTTATCTTCAGAAATATAAACTATTTCGTATTTTTTATATCCTTTTAAATATTCTGGTAAAGTAATTTTTATTTTCATTTTGCTATCACTAATTTTAACTAGTTGTCCATTTTCTAATACATTTATATCTACTATATATTTAACATTTTTATTTGATAAATTATTACTTATATCAATTTGTTTAATATCTAAAGTATAGTTTTTACTAACCTCTTTTTCAAAAATGATACTACCTTTTATTGTACTAGAACTTTTAATTTCTTTTACACTATCTTGAGTAGGTTTTTTTATAGATGTAGGTGTTATTGTTAAATTAGGGTACATTCTCCATGTTGTTTGAAATTCTTCTACATTTGTTTCTTCTTCCCAATCAGATACTCTATAGTTATAATATTTACCATTTATTTTTAATTTAGTATCTCTTGTAAAAGCATAACCTTCTTTAGCTTTAAAATATAAAATATATTGATATTCTTTTTCGCTTTCAAATGTAGTGATATGATTATCATAACCTTTATTAAAGAATTCAACAGATGTTATTCCTGAACCGTCTTTTGCTTCCCAACATTCAAACTGATAAATATATGGTGATTCAGTAGGAGTTTTTCCTGTAAATATTGGTTTATCATTTGCGTTAAAACTGATCGTTGCATTATTTAATTCTATAACATCAATGTATTTTAATTGAACTGGTTTTGTAGGTTTTATTGTTTTTACAGCAACTATAAAAAGTTTTGTTCCAGAATTAGTTATATTTTTACTATTTATATTTGTTCCATTTACCCTTACTGAACTATTAGTTCCAAATGCACTACCATCTCTTGCTTTAAGGGAAATACTATACATATATGTTTTACCTTCTTCAAAGGTAGTTATTTTTTTGTCTTGTGAAAGTGCATTATTTTTGTTTTCATCAGAGTACCAAAACTTTACTGGAACAGATTCACCTTTTTCATTAATTTCCATTTCTTCCCAATATTCATACTCTATATCATATAGTTCATCCCATGGATCACATTTATAAGCACTTGCTTTTGGAGTGTCACCTGGATTATATTTGAAAGTTACACCCTCAATATCTATATTTGCTGTACTCAAGTCTAAATCTTCTGCAAATGTCTTCAATGGTGTAATACTCATAGTAAATAAAAACATTAATATAGTTATAATAAATATTTTAATTTTATTCATAATTTTTATCTCCTAACTTTCTTTCTTCTTTTTATTAATTATAATAGCTACTACAATTCCTACTACAGAAATTATAGATAGTATAATATATGTTGTTATGCTATCCCCTGTTTGCGGATTTTTAATAGTTTCTTTTACTTCATTCTTTACTTTGCTAATAGTGAATTTACTTTCTGCAACCCCACCATCATTAAACACTACCTTTAATTTATGTTCTCCTACATCCAATTTGCTAACATAATCTTTCTTAAAAGTGATTATCGTACTACCACTCTCAGAAGTATAATTATTTATATCTACCAATATATCATCAATATATAGTTTACCACCATTTTGAAATAAGCTATAATCTGCATCAATTCTAAATCTAGCATTACCACTTTGATTAATTATATATTTTTGATTTTCACCTTCTAAAAATTTATATGTTATTTCTTTTGGTGTTTCTTTTTCTTCTGTTTCATCTACATATTTAAATGTAAAATCATATGTACATCTGGTATAATAATCATATCTTGTTTCAAGTTTAATGCCAATATCAAGGTCACTATAACCTAATGCAGAACCTGTATATTGCATATGAAATCCTTTAAAATTTTCGTTTGTTTTAGTTCCAACATTCACTGCAGTTAATATTGCTTTATTTTCTGATTTATTTCCTACTATCTTTATAACCGCTTCACTTTCATTGTCTGTTACTAATAGACCATCATTAAATTTTTGGTAATATAAAGTTTTATCTAAATCTACAAATGATTTTAAGCCTTCTGTTATCTCATCAGTTTTAGAAAAATCAATTACATATTCTTTCCCATTAGTCAAATCTATTACGCCTTTGGATGTTATATCTTTATAAATATTTTCAACTTTTGTATTAAAAACAATATTTCTTCTTTCAAATTCAATATCTAATTTACCATTAAATTTACTTGAATCTAATTTGAATGTAGATTTAGTTTCACCTTCTATTTTTGTCATAGGATAATACCATTTATTAATTTTTAATTTTATAGGTGTATTAGCACCAGAAACACTTGTATCTTCAATTTCTTCAATTACAAATTTGTACTCTGCTTCATTTAAATCAATAGTCATATTATTTTCAATGTTAGCAACTAAATCTACACCTTTGTATAATTGTACCTTTGCTTTCTTGCTATATTCCACATATCCATCATGTATTATACCATCTTTAAAATTCAAAGTTACTTCATTTCCATTTTCTGCTTTTACATTAGTAATAAATAAAAATGATATTAAAACTAATATAATTCCAAATATTTTATTTCTTTTCATAATATTCTCCTTTTTCATATTTTAAATTATATTAAATAATATTTTTATATTCAATAAAATTGACAAAAATAGCATTGACACTTTGGAAAAAAGTGCTTAACTTCCGTTAAACACTTCTAAAAAGGCATTTTTAAATTACCACTACTCATTTGTTTCATCATTTTTTTCATTTCTTCAAATTGTTTTAATAGTCTATTAATTTCTTCAACACTTCTGCCACTACCTTTACTAATTCTTAATTTTCTACTATTTTTAAGAACTTCAGGATGTTTTCTCTCATAAGGTGTCATTGAAAGAATTATAGCTTCTATATGAAGAAAATCCTTAGGATTAATATTTATATTATTTAATCCCATTTTTCTAGCACCAGGTATTAATTTTAATAAATTTTCTAATGGACCTAGTTTTTTTATTTGTTTTAAATTAGATAAAAAATCTTCTAAATCATATTTACCTCTTTGCATTTTTTTAGCTAAGTCTTTTGCTTCATCTTCATCAATAACATCATTAACTTTTTCAGCTATTGATAAAATATCTCCCATATCAAGTATTCTTTCTGCCATTCTTTCTGGATAAAATTCACTTAATCCATCCATCTTTTCACTTGTTCCAATAAATTTAATAGGTATATTAGTAAGATGCCTTACAGATAATGCAACACCACCTTTAGTATTACCATCCATTTTTGTTAATATAGCACCAGTAAGAGGTAACTTATCATTAAATCCATTAATAACATTAATAGCATCTTGTCCCATCATAGCATCAATAACAAGTAATATTTCATCAGGTTTAAAATTATCATTAATCATAACTAATTCATTCATCAATTCTTGATCAACATGAAGCCTTCCAGCCGTATCTATTATTATATAATCATGATTATTTTCTTTAGCATAATCTAATGCATCTTTTACTATATCTAACGGATTAATTTGCCCTTCACTGAAAACTTTAATATTCAATTCTTTTCCAATAGTTTCTAATTGATTTATAGCGGCAGGTCTATAAACATCACAAGCAACTAATAAAGGATTCTTTTTATATTTTTTTCTAAGCATATTAGATAACTTACCAACAGTAGTAGTCTTACCACTACCTTGTAATCCAACCATCATAACAATAGTAGGTTTCTTATTTGTTTCTAATGGAACATAATCAGTTCCTAATAAAGTAACAAGTTCATCCTTAACTAATTTAATAAATAACTCATCAGGTTTCAAACTTTTACTAACTTCCATCCCCAATGCTTTCTCTTTGACATTACGAACAAATTCTTTAACAACTTCATAATTAACATCAGCTTCTAATAATGCCATTCTTATTTCTCTCATAGCATCAGATATATTATCTTCAGTAATCTTACCCATACCCTTAATATTCTTTATTGCTTTACTAATTCTATCTCCCATATATTCAAACATATTTATCACCTTACATAATATAATAACAAAAAAAATACTTTATATAAAGTACTTTTTATATTATTACCAAAAATAATACATTATTAACAAGTAAACACAATATTGTATATACAAATATCATAATATATTGAAAAAATCTTTTATAAAACTTATCACTGTATCTACTTCTCATAAATACTATATTGTTAGCAAAGAATATAGAAAATAATGTATTAGAATAAATATTTATATTTTTAATAAACCACATCAATATAAAACCTACAATAAAATTTAATAAAATATCTAAAATTGGATTAAATCTACATTCATCATTATAATAATATATTATACTATCCATAATTACTACTAAGAATAATAATATTAGTATAGAATATTCAAATTTATTTAAATAGAAATTAACAAATATAACTAATACTATATTCATTATAAATATAGATAAATATTTTAATAATAGATTTTTATTTTTTATATTTAAACTATTCTTTTTCAACTTTACTTGCCTCTAAATTACCATCCGTTAAATAAATATTAACCATTTTAGAAATCTCTGGTAAATTAATTTTCTCACTATCATCAACATTTCCTAAATAATATACCTTTAACGGATTTCCAGCATCATACATTTCTTTTAATGTGACTTTAAATTCATCAACGGTAGGAAGCGGATCCGCTGGTCTTATGGAAATTCTATTTGAAGCTCTAGATATTCCAATACTTCCACTATAAACGTGTCCCCAAGAATCTGGTTTATAATTATTGGAGTTAACTACAATCTCTTCTGTTTTTTCTTCAAAATTTTCGCCTAAATTATATATAAGTGCATTTGTTACAATTTGCCATCTTTCAGATCCCGTAAATGTTTTTTCATAGATTTGTCTTACTACTTTTTTATTTACTAAATCAATATAATCACAATAATTTCCTACACATCTTAAAGGTTCTTTTAGATATAATGAATAAACGTCTTTTCTATATGGTTCGTATTCTGTACTAACAGAACCAACTTCCAACTGAATATTTTCACTAGTTGCATGCCATACACCACCAGAATTAGTACCATAATCCATTAATCTGGCAACCAATCTATTAATTTTTTTATCACTTGTTGTTGCTTTTGTTGTCAATCTTCTTTTTACACCATCTTTAGTTATTTTCCAGTTAGGATTTAGTCCTGAAAGTGTACCATCAGCATAATTAACTTGAAAACTTAATCTACTACTAGCACGAGTATCATCTGCATAAAAAGTTATATCTGCTCCTAAAGAATAAGTAGTATTTGCTTTTATCCATGGATATTTAGAAGCTAAGAAATCTTCCCTTGCACTTCTAATAGTTGAATTACCTTCAATAAAATTAGCTCGATCCCATAAATTTTTTCCCCATACAGTCAAATCTATTTTATACTTACCATAATTTACATCATTAACATCAGTAACAAGAGTTCCCAAAGAACTTAAAGTAGCTGGATGTTCTGGATCTTGTTCAGTAGTTCCTTCAGTATATGTAGTTAATGTATTACCATATATATTATATTTTGTAATTGGAGTCTTATTTTCTTCAAACGTTATCTTACCACTTATCTTTTTACCACTATCTTCAATTTGATTTTCACTGCTATTAGCATAATATATTTTTAAAGTATAATTTTGAGTTTCATCTTTATCAATCTTTACACTTGATAATACAACTCCACTACTACTAGGAAAAACTTCATTTATTAACAAATTATCATTCTTATATAATTCATAAGTTATATCATCTTTCCTATTAAAGTCATTAACAATATCATCAAAAATAACATTATAATATAAACCAACATCTCCAATATCTTTAACACTAAATTTTTTAACTATACTACTACCAGGTACAAATTCTTGATTATTACCAACAATACTCTCACTACCATCACTATATTCTATTTTTAATTCTCTAGCCTTAGATAAATATTTCTTACCTGTTTCATTACCACTAATTTCACTAGTTAAATATCCATAAGATACTGCTGTTATCAAACCAACTATACCTAATACAACAATAATATATATAATAATCTTCTTTTTATTTTTCATATTATAACCTCATCTTCTAAAATAATTATATCATAACTAAACATTATCTTCTATATATTCTAATAATTTTAAAAACATATTTATATATCTAGGATTTAAACCAACTCTTTTTAATTTTCTTATCTTTATTCTTTTATTTTTTATTTCTAAATCACTAAACATTATTTTACTAACTTCACTTTTCAATACAGTTTCAATCTTCAAATCACTTATAATATCATCTATATCTTTATTAATAATTCTACTAGTTTCTATTTCAATATCTTGACCCTTACAATTTATAGTAATTTGTTTAAACGTATTAACATTATTAATTTCTAATATAAAATCATTTTCATCACTATAATATTTATAATTATCTAATTTATCCTCTTGTAAATAAACACTTATATCATTTGGCATTCTTGTATTTCTAAATAATATTTTATAACTTCTTATATTAGGTACTAAAGAAGAATCTGTAACATCTTGTCTTATAATAACTGTATAATTATTTAACATATAATTATAATCTATAATAGTTTTAACATAATTATTATTATTAGTTATACCATCATCTTCATATATTGTATAAGTATTAGATTTACCAGGAAATATATGTATTTCAAATCCTTTAGGATTTTTAGAACTATTAATATTATTATCATCTATTACACCTAATGGTAATATAGTACCAGAATTAGCAAAAACAGGATAATCTTCGTCTTTATAAAATGATATATATCTTTTATTTCCAACATATTTTATACCAGTTTTAATATCATACCAAACACCTTCAGGTAAAAACATTTTATGAACTGTTCTATTCATAATTATATCTTTCTTTTTAGTAATTGGAGAAACAAACAAATTATTACCAAAATAATATTCATTTCTATAATCTACTTCATCATATACTTGAGGATATTTATAGTATAATGGTTGTATTAATGGTATACCAGTATTAGAATAATTATAACTTTCTGTATAGATATATGGTATTAACATATTTCTAAGTCTTAAATAATATGTAACAACACTTAATGTATCAATATCCCATTTCCATGGCTCTCTTTTATAATAATGACTACTAGCACTTGATAATCTTAATATTGGACTAAAGGTACCAAATTGAATATATCTACGATATAATTCATCATCTTCTATACCACCATAATATCCACCAATATCATTACTAATAAAAGATAAACCAATATTACTACCACTTGCATTATATTCTGGTAACTTATTTAAAACATCCCAACTAACTAAAGACTTACCTGTATAGATTATATTAGAACTATGTGAATTGACTAACCCATTTCTACTTAATAAACTAACTTTTAAATTATTATCTTTAAAATATTTAGAATGATAATAATTTAAAACTCTTAAACTATATAAATCTTTGATATTAGTATAATCTATTAAAAAACCATTTACACCACTACTTATTAAAGGCTCTATAAATATTTTAAAATAACTATCCATCAAACTTTTATTATATATATTTAATAAAACATTATTATTATCAACACTAATATTATTATCTTTTAGAAATCTATCTATATTAATTTCTTTATTACTTATTTCCATAGGATTAATAGTAACACCTAAATAAATTCCATTACTTTTAATAAAATTAATAAAGTTATCATAGTTAATAAATAAATCTTTATTCCAATTTAAACCATAAGTAGCATTATTTTTAATATGCCACTCATTCCCCAATAAAACATAATTAATAGGAATATTATTTTTATTAAACTTATTTATTAAATTTATTATATTTTGATCTGTATAATATGTATCTTTATTCCATATATTACCAAACATATATCTAGGTATCATAATAGGCTTATTAGTTAAATTAAAATAATCTCTTAAAACAAGTCCAAAATCTCTTTTATACATAAATAAATATATATCAATCTGTTCATTACTTCTTTTATAAAACTCATCATTTTTTAATATTAAAGACTTAGAATCATCTATACTAACAAAACCATCAGTACTATAAAGTCCATTATTATTTAATTTTATATTATTAATATTATCAATAGAAACACCTATTGTCTTAAAATTCCTAGCTTCAACATGATTATAATACCAATATCTATCTGTATCTTTTAATAATACTTTTAAATTAGCTTCAGGAACAAATTTAGTACCAACAAAAGGTTTTTCTTTAACATATTCTAATTTAAAGTATTTAGTTTCAATAACTAAATATTTTTCATCTTGTTTAATATCAAAATTAACTTTATTAAAATTTCTATTTCTTACTAATTCTGTTAATTCATCTAAAAATATTCCGCTTTCACTATATTCTAATCTTAATAATATCTCACTTAAAACTGTAATTCTATATTTTTTACCTTGTATAATATTATCCATCATATCACACCTTTATTATAATAATTTTATCATACAAAATAAAAAGAATAAATATTATTTATTAATTTTTCCTAAACAATAAATATTCTCTCTTTTTAAAAGTAAACTTTTTTTATCTATTTTATCTAATAAAACCTTAACCATATTACTAAATTCTTCTTTATTATTATAAATATAAACATTCTTATACTTTTTAATATTTTTATCTTTACTATTTATAAAATAATATATAGGTTTATTTAATTTTTTTACCATCTTTAATTCTATTTTAAGAAATATATTAGATTTAGTTAAATTGCATATTATTACATCACTATCATTATATAATTCTTTAACATAAATATTCTTATATTTATCAGTAAGAGGTAATATTAAATAATATTTAGTCATTAATTTAAGTTTTAAAAGTGGTCTATATATTTCATTAACATAATCTATTTTATCACTATGCATTATATATACTTTTATCTTATCCATAAGTACCTATTGTAATTTAACTGTATAAGGATTAGAACTAGTTCCATCTCCTCCACCTACCAGCAATTCAGCCTTTAGATTGATACTAGGGCGAAAAGCACTAGAGTAGTCGACGCTGATGTGGCTGATGTACCCAGACGAACCACCAACGTACCACTCGTAAGCATCGACACCATTATAGGCGAATGGAGACGAAAGCCACCAAGGGGAAGTTATAGATGAATTATATAAATAATATGTTTTATTTGTCTGACTAATTTTATAAGCACCAGCATAGGATATTTCATCTGCAGTTAGTAATCCTATTGGATATTTTAAATTACCATTTGTTTGTTTTCCATTTGAAAGTGTTGCAACATCTACTGTAAATCTTGAATAATCATTTGTTGCACTTTCTGCACATTTAAATGTTGGTTTTGCTGTTGTAATTTCTGTTGTTCCTGTACTATATATTAATCTTTCTGTTAATGCATAAAATGTTTTATTTGATCCATAACCCAATTGAGTTGTAACTCCACCTATTCCATTTGATGCAAGTGTTTTATCATTACAGAATAATGTGTCTGATAAATAATTTGCATAACTTGTTTTTAAATTATCTTCATACCATTTATCTATTATTTGTTTTATTGTACTATCATTAATATTCTCGTGTATTGCATCATATGTTGCACTTCCTGCTGTTCCATACATATATCCTACATATGCATTATCATTAGAACTAGAATTAAATGCTGTTGTTATTTCAGTTCCACTAGAATTCTTTGCAACATCATCTAATACGAGTCTAATAGTTCCATCTCCATTTATACGTACTATTCTCCATAGTTTATCTGCAAATGATACATAATTATCTGTTACTGCTCCATAGTAGTAGTAACTTGTTCCATAATCATCTGGTGCATTATTTAATAATCTATCATTTGCTCCAGATACTGATGTAAACTCAGTAACTGTATTACCCCATGTAGTACTATTAGAATCTTTTGGATTTCTAGCACTATTTATAATAGCATGAGATAATGTACCTTCACTATATGGATTAGATAAATCTTCACTATCAGTAGGATATAATTGTATTTTACCACTAAATTTTTTCCCCTGATCTATATTTTGATTTTCAGTTGAATTAATATATGTTATTTTTAAAGCATAAGTGTAATAGGATTGAGGAGTAACAATTTCTTCATTCCCTTTAACCAAACTCTTACTAGATGGATAAGTGATATTACTTACTATTACATCACAATCAGTAAAATCCGATGTATCAATAGTATTATTACCCACTTTTCTATATAAAGTATATTTAATATCTTCTTTTCTATTAAACGTATTAATTACATCTGTTAAATAAATTGAATATTTAGCTCTTATATTACCTATATTTTGTACAGTAAATAATTTTATATGTGTATAACCAGGTTCAATAATCTCTGATATATCTTCACTAGTCAAATCTGTATACAATACTTTACTTTCACCAGAAACTATCTCAATACTTTTAGCATTTTTATTACCATCTATTTTAGTAATAAAATAACCATATGTAAAACCTAACATTATTAATAAAATTAATAATATACAAGTTGAATAGATAATAATTTTTGTTTTTCTCTTCATATTATCACACTCTTATACATTAAAATAATAACATATTTTTTTATATATAGTCAATCGATTATATATAAATTTTAAAAAAATATATTTGTTAAGTAATACATTCATAATTATTATTCTAATTTTTTATTATACAACTCTTAACAAATCATAAAATTTTTTTCACAGAGCATATAAAAGATAAATTTAGGCTATTTAGAAATAAAAAATAATTATATATATAATATTTATTTAAAATAGAAATCACTTAACTGATTTCTAAAGCATTGTAATTATCTTTTCAGATAATTTTGTTATTTTTAATATTTTTTGAATTGGAAATCCTTCTTTTTTTAATTCTTTTGCTAAAGATAACTTTTCTTTATGTAAGGCTTGTTTATTTTGTTCTAATTTTTGTTCGAATTCCTGTTTTTTCATTTCAAGTTCTTGTTTATCTTGCTCAAGTTCTTGTTTATCTTGCTCAAGTTCTTGCTCCTTCATCTCTAGATTTTGCTTCTTCATTTCAAGCTCTCTCTCATGCTCAAGCGCCATTTCCTGTTTTACCTTCTCAGCTTCTATATAATTATATGTTACTGGATCTCCTTCTCTAAAATCTAATCTTGACATATAGTCCATTATATTCTCCACTT
>CAKOHQ010000038.1 GCA_934085875.1 uncultured Bacilli bacterium
GATACAAATAATACAGAATATATAGCAGAAAATGTATTTTGTAATGATAAATCATTAAAAAGTGGAACAGGAATAGGGAAAGAAAATGCAGATTACAATGGACAATATGCAACATCATTAGAATGTGCAAAAGGTGCAAACAATGATTATTCAAGATTTACATCAAAGAATAATACAAGTGATACAACAATAAAAGGAGTAAAAGTAAATAAAGATTTAACATATCCAGTAGGATTGTTAAGTTTCAATGAAGTAAAATATGCTGCATTAAACTCAAATGAAACATATTATTTATATAACGCAAATAATTCTACTTGGTGGCTTTCGTCTCCGCGCCGCTATACTGGTTCTTTTGCGATCGAGTGGAGCGTTGATGGTTCGCGTGGTCGCATCGACAACAACTACGTCCGCAGCACTTACGCTTTGCGCCCTAGTATCAATCTAAAGGCTAGTGTGCTAATAAATGGTGGAGATGGAACTAGTTCAAATCCGTATACTGTTAAATTAAGTTAGAACGTTATAAAACCTGATTGATGTCAGGTTTTATTGTTTATATATAGTTTAAGTGTTATAAGTAGTTGACATATTGTGAATATAAAAGTTGATGTAAAAGAATTATAGTAAATTAGAGATAAATTTAAAAATATATTTGATATATATAATAAAGATAAATTTAATATAAAGTCTTTTTTTGTATTGTTTGATATTAATACAATATATATGTAGTAGGATAATAATATATAAAATAATAGTGATAATAAAATATAGTATGAAATAAATATGTTTTGTTTTAAAAATAATATAGATAGTGGTAATAAATAAGGTATAAAAATTAATAATATATATAATTTGTTTTTCATAATCATTTCCTTTACTAAATAATAAGTTTGTTATAAAATATATATGCAGGAGAGTGAATTACATGAATGTTTCTTTTACTGAAAAAGATGAATTAATAATGAAATTAGTACATTATTTTGTTACTAAAGAAAATTATGCTCCTATATTAGTTAATGGGGTAAAAGATGAGATTTGGTTAGAAAATTTAGATAATTATTATAAAATAATTAGAATTAATTCTAATCATATACATAATGATGAACAATATAAATTTGATATATTTAAAATAAGTAATGTTTGTAGACAAATAAAGAAGAAGACTTTAAGTAGAAAGTTAAATACTTTAAATATTTTTATGGATATAGATGATAATATTAAAGTTGATAATGTTAAGAATATAGATAATTTAATAATAAGAGAAAATGATGATTTAAATAGTGATAAGATATTACAATTATTTCCTAAAATTAATGAAGAAGAGTTAAAAGATTTACATGGGTTAGATTTTTTGGTTAATGTTTCTAATGATATTAATCAAAAGACTGAAAGTGAAAATAGTTTTTATGAGAAGGTATTTAGTCCTAAGAAAATAGTTGTTACTAAGGTTTTAATTGTTTTAAATATAATTATTTTTATTCTTTCTTATATGTTATCTAGATTAAATATATTTGATGTTTTTAGTTCTTTTGCTCTAAATAAGTATTATGTTAGAAATGGTGAAATTTATAGACTTATAACTTGTGGTTTTTTACATGCTGATATTATACATTTATTATGTAATATGTATTCTCTTAGTATAGTTGGTACTCAGTTAGAAAGTTTTATTGGTAAAAAGAAGTTTTTAATTGTATATATGGTCAGTATGTTAAGCGGTAGTTTATTATCATGCGTTTTAACAAATTCTTGGAGTGTTGGTGCTAGTGGTGCAATTTTTGGATTGTTGGGATCACTTTTATATTTTGGATATTATTATAGAATTTATTTGGGAAGTGTTTTGAGGTCTCAAATAATACCACTTTTAATACTTAATTTAGGGATAGGTTTTGTAATTCCTAATATAGATGTTTCGGCACATATTGGTGGATTAATTGGTGGTATTTTATCTACAATGGCTTTAGGAATAGAAAAGAAGAATAATAGAACAGATAGAATTAATGGTTGTATTTGTTTAATTATCTTATTAATTTTCTTGTTTATATTATTGTTTAAGTAAATTATTATTTTGACAATAGAATTAAATAGTGGTAATATAATGTAACTAATTTTGATTAGGGGGAAAGTATATGGATAGAAGAATTAAAAAATTATTAGAAGGAAATTATGAAGAAGTTAGTCCAGACGTTATGGAATATTATAAAGTATTAAAAGAACGTGGATTTAATTATAAAATGTATTTTGGTGCTATGTCATCTATTTGTACTGCATTATTCGTTTTATTAATACTTACTTTAAGTGTGGGGATTCCTACAATTAATCTTGTTGTTGGTATACCATTAATAATGTCATTTATATATTCAGGATATAGAGTTTATAGAACAATGGATGATATTAAAAAGAATAAAAGAGAATTAAAGAATGTTGAAAATAACATAATTAATAATTTAGATTGTATTAATGAATCTTATACAAATGATTATGTTAAAAATAATAAAATTGATAGTGTAGTAGAAAAAGATAATATTAAGAAAAAAGTAATTCCTGTAAATAATAAAAAAATTCAAGCAATAGAAAATGCAATAAGTGTTTTAGAAAGTTATAGAGATTCATTGAAGAAAGAAAATTATACTTTAAAGAAGAAGAAATAATTATGAAATTATATGTAGATTTTTTTAAGATTGTATTACATATATCTTTAGTAGTATTTGTAGTTATTTATTCTTATATAATAATAAATAGTTTTGATATAAAGATTAAATATGATGTTTCTTTTTTAACAATTAACAATGATTATGTTATAGATAATTTAAATTATGATTTTTATGTATAATTTACTTGATATTTGTTTATTATACTTGATATAATTATTCATGGAGGATAGTTGTAATGAGTAAAATAAAGGAATATTTAGTGAATTTTTTTAATGGATTTATGATGGCTTTGGCAGATAGTGTTCCAGGAGTTTCTGGTGGAACAATAGCATTTTTATTAGGATTTTATGATAATTTTATTAATGCTTTGGATTCTTTATTGGATAAGAATAAAAGATTAGATGGAATAAAATATTTGTTGAAGATTGGTATTGGATGGATTGTAGGCATGGGACTTTCTGTACTAATATTATCTAATGTGTTTGAAAAACATATATATCAAGTATCATCTTTGTTTATTGGTTTTATTTTGGCTTCTATACCTATCATTTTTAAAGAAGAAAAAGATACTTTGAAGAAGAATTATTTTAATGTTATTTTTTTGGTATTGGGTATTGTAATAGTGTTTTTGATAACTTATTTTAATAATACTAAGTTAGCAGATATGTCTTTATCAAATTTAACCTTAAGTCATTCAATTTATATTTTTATTGTTGGTATGATTGCTATTTCTGCTATGATTTTACCCGGTATTTCAGGTTCAACTTTATTATTAATTTTTGGATTATATTTACCAATAATCAATGGTATAAAAGATTTGTTACATTTTAATTTTAATTCTTTTATAGGATTATTTGTGTTTGGACTTGGTGTTATTACAGGTATATTATCTATTATTAAATTATTAAAAAAAGCATTGGATAAGTATAGAAATGCAACGATATATTTAATTATAGGTTTGATGATTGGATCTATTTATTCTATTATAGAAGGACCTACTACTTTAGATGTACCAGTTGATGCCTTGAATTTTAATAATGTAAGTATATTATTTTTTGTAATAGGTGCTTTAGTTGTTATAGGTTTACAATGGTTTAAAAAGTTTAATAATAAGGAAAATGAATAATTTTTCCTTTTATTATTTTATAGATTGTGGTATTCTTTTAGTAGGGTGATATGTTGTATGAAAGATATTAAGAAAGATGAAATTAAAATGCCAAAAACTAAGAAGCAAAAATTAAAATTAAAACATAAAAAGTTATTTATTGTTGTGGGTGTTTTAGCGATTGTTTTGATTTGTTTGTTTGCTTTTACTGGAAATAAGAAGGAAGATAATAAAAAACCTATTATAAATAAACCAGTTAAAGAGAGTAAAATTAAGATTGTAAATCCTAATTCTACATCTAGACCTTTTGCAGTTATGATAAATAATGTTGGTGTTGCAAGGCCATTACAAAGTGGTTTACAAGATGCTTATATTATGTATGAAATGATTGTTGAAGGTGGTATTACTAGGTATTTGGCTTTATTTATGGATGCTAATACTGAAAGAATTGGTTCTATTAGAAGTGCAAGACATTATTATTTAGATTATGCATTAGAAAATGATGCTATCTATGTTCATCATGGTCAAAGTCCTCAAGCTCAAAGTGATTTTTCTAGTCTAGGTGTGGATAGAATTGTTGTTGATAATTCAAAAACTGGTTGGAGAGATAAAACTTTAGGAGTTGCAAGTGAACATACATTATTTACTAGTATTGAAAAATTAAATAATGGTATAGGTAATAAGAGAACAGTTAGAAATAAAGATTTATTATTAAAATATAGTACTGATGAAATTGATTTAAATAAAGAAGGAAATTTAGTTGCAAATACAGTTATAATACCTTATTCTAGTTATAGTACTACATCTTATAAATATAATAGTGATGAAAAAGTTTATTATAGATTTGTTAATGATAAAGAGCATACTGATTATGTAACTAAAAAGCAATATACATTTAAGAATATAATCACTTATAAAGTATCTAATTATACTTTAGATGATGGAGAGGGTAAAGGACGTCAGGGTATAAATAATATTGGTAGTGGTGAAGGCTATTATATTACAGATGGATATGCAGAAAAGATAAATTGGAAAAAAGATTGTAGAGAATGTCAAACTAAATATACTTATTTAGATGGTAGTGATATTGTTGTCAATGATGGAAATACATTTATTCAAATTCAACCTAGTAATCAAGAGTTAACAATAGAATAGAGGTTTTTATGAAATTTATTTTAGAAAATTATATGCTTATTATTATTGTTGGGTTATTCTTTGTTTTTGCTTTAATAGGTTATTTGGTTGATTTATTGAGAAATAATAAGAATAATAATGTTGATGAAATAGTTCCAGATATTAAACCAATTGATATTAAAAAAATTGATGATAAAGAAAATAAGGTTAACGATCAAGATAATAAAGATGATTTGTTGACTAATTATAATGAAAATAATATGTAAAATGAAGGTTAAATTGACCTTCTTTTTATTAAATTTATTTTTTAATATAGATTAATTAAAAATTATTTGTTATAATAAGATATATTATAAGGAGTGATTGATATGACTTTTGTGTCTATATGGAATGTTATAACCAAAATTATAGATATTTGTTTGGTTTGGATGATGTTTTATTTTATATTTAAGAATATAAAAAATAATGTTAAGATGGTTTTAATTTTTAAGGGAGTATTTATTATTATTCTTATTAGAATATTAAGTAATATATTGAATTTATATACTGTTGGTATGTTACTAGAATACGTTTTATCTTGGGGACCTATTGCTCTAATTATTATATTTCAACCAGAGATTAGAAATGTATTAGAGAGTATTGGAAGAAGTCAATTATTAGGTAGACATAAAGTATTGACTGTTGATGAGAGAGAAAAAATTGTGTTTGAATTAATGAGTGCGATTGAATATTTGAAGAAAAATAGAATTGGTGCATTAATTGTTTTAGAAAGAAATATGTCATTGCAAGAATATATAGAACCAGCTAATAAGATTTATTCTGATATATCAGCTCCATTATTAGAAGCTATTTTCTTGCCACCTAATCCACTTCATGATGGTGGTGTAATAATTCAAGGTGATAGATTAACGTGTGCAGGAGCTGTGTTTAAAACAAGTATGAATCCTAATGTTAATAAAAAACTTGGAACTAGACATAGAGCAGCATTAGGTATTGCTGAAGAAACAGATGCGATAGCTTTAGTAGTTTCTGAAGAAACAGGTAGAATTTCAATTGCCGTTGATAACCATTTACATTATAATTTAACTTTAGAAGAGTTTAAAATGAAATTAATGGGTGAATTAAAACCTAAAGCAGAAGTGTTCTATGATGCAGATGAGGAGGATGATATAAATGAATAAAATATTGAAACCTTTCATTGCTATATTAAAGTTTTTTTATCATATTATTGATAGACTTATTGTTGTACCAATCAGTAAATTAATTTTTAAAATTAGTAAAATAGGTAAGGGAAAATCTGGAAGATTAGAAAAAATATTAAATAGACCAATTGTTCTCTTATATATTTCTTTAGCTTGTGCAATTGCTATATTTTATTTAGTAGATTCTAAAGTTATATCTTTAGTTGATAATGAAGCAGAAGTAATAACTGATCAGAAAGTTAATGTTATTTATAACGAAGAAAATTATGTTGTAGAAGGTGTTCCTGATACAGTAGATATAACTTTAATTGGTTCAAAAAGTAATTTGTATTTAGCAAAACAAATTGGTGATCATAAAGTAGTGTTGGATTTAACTAATTATGAACCTGGTACTTATAAGGTTAAACTTAAATATAATCATTCTATGAATAATATTAGTTATAAATTAGATCCTTCAACTGTATCTATTAAAATAAGTGAAAAAGAGAGTGAAGTATTTAATTTATCTTATGATTTAGTAAATGAGAATAAATTAGATAAAAAATTAAATATTAGTAATGTTACATTAGATAAAAATGAAGTTATTGTAAAGGGTTCTAAAGAAACTTTAGCTAACATTTCAAATGTTAAGGCGCTAATTGATGTTGAGGCTGCTAATTTGACTACTAAGGGTGAATTTGATGTAGAATCTATAAAACTTGTTGCATATGATAATAAAGGAAATAAAGTAAGAAATGTTGAAATGGTTCCAGCTAATATTAGTGCTAAGATTAAAGTAGATTCATATTCTTTAGATTTACCAGTTAAAGTTGTAACAAATGGTAGTATCACGACTGGATATGCAATTAATAGTATTAATTCTTCTGTTAATAAAGTAACTGTTTATGGAGAAAAAGAATTAATTGATAATTTAACTTATATAGAAGCTCCAATAGATGTTACTGGATTAAGTACAGATAAAACATTTAGTGGTGTAAATTTAGTAAAACCTGCTGGTGTAAGATATATGACTGAAACTACAACTAGTGTTACATTAACATTGGATCAAGAAAGTAGCAAAGAGTTCCCTGGTATTGATATTGAATATCGTAATTTAGCTAATAACTATACTCCGACTGCTTTAACTCAAAATGATAAAACTATTACTGTCATTGCTAAAGGAGTTACAAGTGCGTTAGAAACTTTAGATAATAGTAAAATTAAAGCTTATATTGATTTAAGTGGATATACTGAAGGAACTTATGAAGTTGAAGTTAAATTAGAAACTGATGATTCAAGATTTACATTATTATCTACAACTAATAAAGTTAAGATAAAGATTTCAAAAAGTAGTTAATGCTGCTTTTTTTTCTAGAAAAAATTTCTTTCTTATTAATCTTTAATATAGTATAATATTATTTGTAAGGATAGATTGATATGAATAATAAAGGTTTTACTTTAGTTGAATTAATTGCTGTTGTTGCAATATTGAGTTTAATTGTTATTATTACTACTCCAGCATATGATAGTATTAGTAATAATATAAAATCTAGAAATTATGAATCTAAAAAAAGTACTATTAAAGCACATACATTAAGTTATGTTGAAAGATATTTGAAGAATGAAGCATATGATGGAACTAATTCTAAAACATTATGTTTTTCAGTTAATTATTTGATAAGAAATGGTATTATTTCTAGTGATAGTGAAACAGATGAATATATTGAAGATAATATTACTGGTAAGAAGTATAAAAATGATGAAATATTTGTTAAAGTAAGTTATGATTTAATAAATTTAAGATTGGTTGGAATTGTAAAAGATGATGAAGCTATAAAAGATAATAATGGAAATATAATAATAGAATCTTTTAGTGATACAGATAGTGATACAGATTGTGATTTAGATTATAAGTAAAGGAATGATTTAATATGAAAAAGACAATTTTATTAATAATGGATGGGTTTGGTTATAGAGAAGAGCCACATGGTAATGCTATAATTGATGCTCATATGGAAACATTTACTAATCTTTGGAATAAATATCCACATAGTATATTAGAAGCGAGTGGAAGTTATGTTGGATTACCTGATGGACAATTTGGTAATAGTGAAGTTTGTCATACTGCTATTGGTATTGGTAAAAAAATAAAACAAGATATTACAATTATAAATGAAAGTGTAGATAGTGGTAAAATTAAAAAAATACCAGAATTATTAGATTTAATTGAACATATTAAAACTAATGAGTCTACATTACATTTGATGGGATTATTAAGTGATGGTGGTGTACATTCTGATATAACTTACATGAAAAAATTAATACCTGAATTAAAAGAAATGGGTGTAGATAAAGTTATTTTTCATGCTATAACTGATGGTAGAGATACAGATAATATGAGCGCTCTTAAATATATTGATGAAATGAATAAAGTATTAAGTGATAATAATTTAGGTCATATTGGTACTGTTTGTGGTAGATTTTATGCTATGGATAGAGATAATAAATGGGAAAGAACTAGAGTATATTCTGATATGCTTGTGAATGGTAAAGGGCTTAAGATTTTAGATACTGAAGTTGCTATTAAGAATTGTTATAAACGTGGTCTTACTGATGAATTTTTACCACCATTGATTTTAAATCCTGAATTTAAGATTAATGAACATGATGGATTGTTATGGCTTAATTTTAGAAGTGATAGAGCAAGACAAATATTGGAAAGTTTAACGGATGTTGGATTTAATATTTATCCTATAAGACATATTAATAATTTAAAAGTTGTTACTATGTTTCCAGTTCCAAATGTTGTTGCGCCAACTTTGTTTTCTAAGGACTTATCTGAAGTGTATAGTATTGGAAGATATTTTAGTGATTTGGGCTTATCTCAGGCTAGAATTGCAGAGACAGAAAAATATGCTCATGTTACTTACTTTTTTAATGGTGGTATTGATGATAAATTAAAAAAATGTGATAATTATTTAATACCTAGTCCAAAGGTTGCAACATATGATTTGAAACCTGAAATGAGTATTGAAGATGTTACAAAGCAAGTTTTAAAATGTATAGATAAGGATTATGATTTTATATTAGTTAATTTTGCTAATCCTGATATGGTTGGTCATACTGGAAATTACGCTGCTAGTATTAAATGTTTGTCTTATGTTGATGAAGCTTTGAAAATAATATATGAAAAAGCAATGGATAATTTTTATGATATGTTAATTACTAGTGATCATGGTAATATTGATACAATGATTGATAGTCATGGTGTTCCGGTTACAACTCATTCTATGAGTCCAGTTCCTTTTATATTTTGTAATTCAAATGTGAAATTAAAAGAGTATGGGGACATTACTATGATTGCTCCAACTTTACTTAAATATATGGATATTAAAATACCTAGTACTATGGAGAATACTCCATTACTATTTAAAAGAGAGGATTAAATATGGATTATAGTGTTTTGAGAGAAAATGATATTAGGGGAATTTATGGTAAAAATATTACTTTGGATTTTGCTTTAATTGTTGGTAAAGCTTTTGGAACATATTTATTAAATTGTAATAAGTTTGAATGTGTTGTAGGTTATGATAATAGAGTTAGTGGTGAAGCTTTAGCTGAGAAATTAATAGAGGGTTTAAGAAGTACGGGACTCAATGTTATATTAATAGGTATGGTAACTACTCCTCTTTTAAATTATGCAACAATTGATTTAAATATCGAAGCAGGAGTGATTGTAACAGCTAGTCATAATTCTGCTGATCAAAATGGTTTTAAATTATTTGGTGATAAGTTTTTACATTTAAAACATAGTGAATTAGAAAAAGTTTATGATTTAATTAAGGGTGATAATTTTTTAGTTGGAAGTGGGAATATTAAATATATTAATATGGAATCTAAATATATTGAAATGTTATCTAAATCTATAAATCCTAGTGAAAAAGAAATAAAAATTGCTATTGATCCTGGTAATGGTACAACTTCATTATTTATAAAAAAAATTATAAGTACTTTTCCTTTTGTAAGACCTTTTTATATAAATTGTTATAGTGATGGTTCTTTTCCTAATCATAACCCGGATCCTAATAATGACGACAATTTAAAAGAATTAAAAAAATTAGTTGTTGCAGAAGGTTGTGATTTTGGTGCTGCATATGATGGCGATGGAGATAGAATAGGTATTGTAGATAATTGTGGAAATACAATTGAAAGTGATAAGTTAATAGCTATTTTTGCTAGAAATATTATTCCAAATACTATTAATAAAAGAGTGTTAATGGATGTAAAATGTTCTAATGCTTTAAAATTAGATGTAGAAAATTTAAAAGCAGAGGCAATAATGGTAAAAAATGGTAGTGCTTTTATTGAGACTGAAATGAATGAACTTGATATATTGGTTGGTGGCGAGTATTCTGGACATATATTCTTTAGAGATAGATATTATGGTTATGATGATGGAATATATGTAAGTCTTAGAATGTATGAATTGTTAAGTAAAACAAATAATGCATCGAGTAAACTTTTAGAAGGATATAGGCATTATTATAATACTCCTGAAATTAGAGTTAAAATTGAGGATAGTAAAAAGTGGGATTTGGTTAATAAAGTAAAAGAATATTCAAAAGAAAAAAAATATGATTTTTTAGATATTGATGGTGTTAGAGTTATGTTTAATGATGGATGGGCTTTGGTAAGAGCAAGT
>CAKOHQ010000039.1 GCA_934085875.1 uncultured Bacilli bacterium
CAGCAATACTTTGCGATGTAGTAGAATATATATGTGGTTTCATGTTAGAATATGGACTTCATATGAAAGCATGGGATTATAAAAGAAGAGCATTTAATTTACACGGATATATATCACTAGATATGACAATAATGTGGGGATTACTAGGTTTAATATTCATATATGTTATAGTGCCAAAATATGATAATTTTTTTGATAAAATAAAAGGTTACAAATATAGCATAATATGCAATATATTAGTATTTCTAATGATTTTAAATATGTCATTAACATCAGTTGCAATCATAAGATGGAAAGATAGACACTTTAGTATTCCACCTAATAATAAAATAGAAGAAAAAATAGATAAGAAATATAATGATGAATTCATGTCAAATAAATTTATAGAATGGTGGTTCGTAAAATGAATATAAAAGAAATTATAAACATAGAAGAGACAATATCAACAAACCTTTTTAAAAATATAACATATCCTTGGGAAGTATTATATAATTTAGAAAATAAAATTATAGATTTAGGAAAAGAGTTAGATAAAATACATTATAAAGAAATAAAAAAGAATATATGGATAGGAAAAAATGTAATAATAGATAAATATTCTGTAATTAATCCACCTTGTATAATAGATGATAATACAAAAATATTACCATTTTCTCACATAAAAGGTACTGTAATTATAGGTAAAAGTAATGTTATAGGTTCAAATACAGAAATAAAAAACTCTATTCTTTTTAACAATACAAAAATACCGCATTTTAATTACGTAGGTGATTCAATTTTAGGTTATAATTCTCATTTAGGAGCTGGAGTAAAAATTAGCAATCAAAAATTAGATAAAACAAATATTAAAGTAAACAATATAGATACAAATTTAACTAAACTAGGAGCAATAATAGGAGATAACGTAAACGTTGGCTGTAATACAGTACTAAATCCAGGAACAATAATAGGAAAAAATACAAATATATATCCACTATTAAACATAAGAGGTATAATCACACAAAATAGAATTATAAAAACAAATGATATAGAAAACTTAAAAATCATGTAGAACAAACTCTACATTTTTTAATACAAAATTATAGTTGAAATTAAATTATATATGTTATAAAATTTTAAAAAAAGAAAGGATTTTATTATGAAAAAGAGACAAGAAATTTATGACTTATACTGGTATTTTGCTAATGAAAGACAAAATATATTTATAAAAAAATTAAATGGAGATACACCTCCATGGACTAATGACCCCATCTTAAAGACCTACAAATTTTGCAACAGTTATCGTGTAAATGACAGGGTTAGCCAATACTTATTAAAAAATGTAATATATAATGGCAAGACATATAACGATGAAGATATGTTATTTAGAATAATATTATTTAAACTATTTAATAAAGAATCAACATGGGAATTACTACTAAAAGAATTTAAAGATATAACATTATCAACATTTGATATGAAAGAATATAGTAAAGTATTAACAAATGCAATAAATAATAACATAAAAATATATAATGATGCCTATATAAGTTGTGCCACAAAAGCATTTGGGTATGATAGAAAACATGATAATCACTTAGCGTTATTAAATAAAATGTTTATAATTGATAAAGTACAAGATAAAATATTAAAATGTACCAATATGGGACAAGCTTTTAAAATAATAAAATCATATCCATTAATAGGAAATTTTATGGCATACCAACTAATAACAGATATTAATTACAGTAATATAGTTGATTGGAAAGAAGATGAATTTACAGTTGCTGGACCAGGCTCATTAAGAGGAATAAAAAAGTGTTTCATAGATAAAGGAAACTTATCAAATGAAGATATCATAAGGTATATGTACAATCATCAAGAAGAAGAATTTAAAAGATTAAATCTTGATTTTAAAATGATAGGTAATAGAAAACTACAACTTATAGATATACAAAATATATTTTGTGAATTAGATAAATGTTGTAGAGAAAAAGTACCATCTTTAAAATCTAATAGAACTAAAATTAAAAAGAAATATACTCCTAAACAAACAAAAATAGAATATATATATCCACCAAAATGGAATATAAAATAAATAGCAATTCACTTGCTTTTTTTATGTACAATAAGTATAATAAGTATGAAAAGTATAACAAAGGAGAAATTATTTTATGAAAAAAGATAAATATGTTGGAATATGTAAAGTAGGAGAAAAAGGACAAATAGTAATTCCAAAAGAAGCAAGAAATATGTTTGATATTAATCCAGGAGATTCAATCATAGTATTATGTGATAAGAAAAAAGGTATCGCTCTAGTAAAATCAGAAGTAATAGAAGATATTAGTACAAATATTTTTAACAAAGGAGAATAATTATGTATACAATTAAAACAGAAAGTTTAACTAAAAAATATAAAAATAAAATAGCAGTTAATAATTTAAATTTAGAAATAAAAGAAGGTGAGTTATTTTCTCTATTAGGTACAAATGGAGCAGGTAAAACAACAACTCTAAAAATGTTATCAACATTAATAAAACCAACAAGTGGAAATATTTTTATTAATGAATTAGACTTAACTAAAAACAAACAACTAATAAAAGAAATATTAAACATATCTCCACAAGATACAGCAATTGCAAAAAATTTAACAGTATTAGAAAACTTAAATTTTTTTGCAGGAGTATATGAAATAAATAATAAAGAAACAAAAATAGAAGAATTAATTAAGTTATTCAAATTAGAAAATGTATTAAATCAAAAAGCAAAGACATTATCAGGTGGATGGCAAAGAAAATTATCAATTGCACTAGCACTTATAAATGAACCTAAAATATTATTTTTAGATGAACCAACATTAGGATTAGATGTTATAGCAAGAAAAGAATTGTGGAATATTATAAACACTCTAAAAAACAAAACAACAATAATTTTAACAACACACTACATGGAAGAAGCAGAAAAATTATCAGATAGAGTAGGTATAATGAAAGAAGGAACATTAAAAATAGTAGGAACACCAGAACACATAAAAAAAGAATCAAAATGTAAAACATTTGAAGATGCATTTATAAAAATATCAACTGGAGGTGAATTATAATGAGAACATTAAATTTTGCAAAAAGAAATACTAAAGAAATAATTAGAGACCCATTAAGTATAATATTTTCTATTATATTACCATTATTTTTATTATTTATATTTAGTCAATTTAATATACCAAGTGATAATTATAAAATAGAAAATTTTACTCCAGGAATAATAATATTTAGTTTTGCATTCTTAACCTTATCAACGTCAACTCTAATTTCTAGTGACAGAAATACATCATTGCTTATAAGATTAGGTGTATCACCTATGAAATCAAAAGAATACATATTAGGTTATATAATTTCACTAATTCCAATAGTATTAATTCAAAATATATTATTATTTACATTAGCAATAATACTTGGATTAAAATTTAGTATAACTATAATTTATTCAATATTAATTTCAACATTAATATCTATATTATTTATATCAATAGGTATAATAATAGGAAGTATATTTAATGAAAAAGCCTCTTCTGGAATATCTAGTATTATAGTACAATTAGTTGTATTCACTAGTACAATGTATTTTCCAAAAGAAATGTTAGGCAATTTTTTCACACATTTATGTAATTTTTTACCATTTGAAAGTTCATTAATAATAATAAAAGGTATACTAAATAACAATCTATCTCTAATTAAAATGAACAATATATTAATATTCCTAACATATTTCACCTTATCAATAATACTATCAATAATAATATTTAATAAAAAAATGATTAATAATAAAGATTAAAAATATAGAACACTTGTTATTTTATATTTTTTTGTTTAGAAAATTTTAAATTTAAAAGATGACATTCTTCTCATATATATTTCAACTAAATAATATAGAAAACATAAACAAATTATGATATACTTTTACCAGGAGAGATTGGATATGGATAAAAAAGAAATATTATCTGCATTAGAACAAGAAAAAGAAAAAATAAATATACTTGGGAGGTCACTTTGACTTACAAAGTAAAAATAATAAGATAAATGAACTAGAGATAGAATTACAAGATGAAAATATATGGAACAACGTTGATTATGCTAATAAAGTTAATAGTGAATTAGTTAATTTAAAAAAGACTGTATCATCTTTTAACAATTTATCCACAAAAATAAATGATTCTATATCACTTTTAGACATATTAAGCAGTGAGGATACAAACGAATTAAAAGAACTAGAAACAGAATTAAATAATATAAAAAATGAAATAAATGATTTAGAAATAGAAACTTTATTAAATGGTCCTTATGATAATTCAAGTTGTTATCTAGAAATACATCCAGGAGCAGGTGGAACAGAAGCTTGTGATTGGGCAGATATGCTACTTAGAATGTATACAATGTTTTGTGATAAAAATAATTATAAATATGAAATAATTGATAAATTAAAAGGTGATACTGCTGGAATAAAAAGTGTAACACTAAAAATTACAGGAGATCATGCCTATGGATATTTTAAAAGTGAAATAGGTGTACATAGATTAGTTAGAATAAGTCCATTTAATGCAGCTGGAAAAAGACAAACATCTTTCGCATCAGTGTCTGTAATACCAGAAATAAATAAAGACATAGAAATAGATATCAATCCAAATGATATTAGAGTTGACGTTTATAGAAGTAGTGGATGTGGAGGACAAGGAGTAAATACAACAGACTCAGCAGTACGTATTACACACATCCCAACAAATATAGTTGTCACATGTCAAAATGAAAGAAGTCAAATACAAAATAAAGAAACAGCAATGAACTTATTAAGAAGTAAACTATTTCAAATAGAATTAAAAAATAAACAAAAAGAAATAAATGATTTAAAAGGTGAAACATTAAATATAGATTTTGGTAGTCAAATAAGAAATTATACTTTAGAACCATATAGTTTAGTCAAAGATGTAAGAACAAACTATGAAACGACAAATACAAATAAAGTATTAGATGGTGATATACTAGAATTTATGAAAGAATATTTAAGAATAAAGAGGTAAAAATTATGAATGAAATTAAAAAATATACAAAGATAATAATATCATGCATTCTAATTAGTTTAGGATTAAATATATTTATAGTACCAGCTAAATTAGTTGCAAGTGAAACAATAGGTTTAACAAGTATATTTTCATATAGTTATGGATTTAATATAGCTGCATTATTATTAATAATAAATATATGGACACTATGGCTAATTTATATGATATATGATAAAGATAAATTATATGAATATCTATTACCAACATTATTATTACCATTATGTATTTATTTAACTTCATTTATAAATATTAATATAGTAAATAATGTAGAAGAATTATTAGTAGCAATATCTGGCGCATTCATAATGGGATTAGGATATAGTATAATGTATAAAGAAGGATATAAAACAGGTGCAATATATATATTAGAAGATATGTATAATGATTTCTCTAAAAAAAATACAAGAATAATATCAAGAGGATTAGACGTAATACTTATTCTAATCAGTATAAAAGCTTATAGCTTAGAACAAGCATTATATTCTATAATAGTAATTATAATAATTAGATATATGACAACAAAAGCTAGAATAGGTATAAGTGATACTAAAGCATTCTATATTATCACTTCAAAAGAAAAGGAAATAAAAAAATATATAATGGAAGAACTACACTTTGACTTAACAGCATTTGATGCAGAAGGTGGATTTTCTAAAAAGAAAAATAGAGTAATAATGACAGTTATTCCAACTAAAGACTATTTTAAAGTAAAAGAAGGAATACATTTAATAGATGAAAAAGCATTTATTTCAATAACAGATAATTATGAAGTTATGAATAAAAATGTTAAAATAAATGAAGAATGAATCATTAAAAAACAGGATTTTATTAAACCTGTTTTTTATATAAATTACTTTTCATATTTTAGTATATCAGTTATATTACAATTTAAAGCAAAACATATTCTTGCAATTATATCTAAATCTACTCTAATTACTTTATTATTATAATATCTATTAACTAAATCATAATTAGTTGCAATCATAGAACAAAGTTTGTTTCTACTAATTTTATTCTTATCAAGAAATTCTTTTAATACTATTTTTACATGTCCATAATCTTTCATTACATAAATACTATTGTCCATAAAACACCTCTAATTTCTACTATAGTTTTATTATATAAAATGTGTTAAGACTAAAATATTACATATTCGTAATTAATTATTTAATATTAAAGATATAATAATAAATTATTTAATGCAAATTATTATTTATTTTTTTAAGTTTATATTGTAAAATTATAATAGATAGGAGAATACGTATGAATACGACAGATGTTAAATTTTATTTAGATAATTATAAAATAGTTAATTCCAATCTTTGTGATAATATAAATAATATTATTGTTGATGAAAATATAATTAACAATTATAAAATAGCAGTATTAATCTATAATTATGCCAAGCAATTAAAAAATGAAGATATATCAAGAAGAACACCAGTAGGTTTTGAATATTACATAAACAATGCTATAGAAAGATTATCGGTTAATGGAGAAAAAAATAATTATTCAATCAATCATATTATTAATGGAATAGTTGAAGGTAATGGTAAATATCAAACTAGATATGGTGAAGAAAAAATTGAAGGAACTATTTTTGATTATTTCATAGAGCCAAAAAAAGATTATATCATTGCTCTATTAAAGAAAAAATTTGAAGAACGAAATGAAGAATTTAATGAATTAAATATATCTATTGATAATTCTGAATTTAATAAACTTGGGAGTAGTTTAATTACTATTAATTGTAATGTTGTTCCCAAAATTAAAAATGATAATTTAAATGTTGGAATTCAATATGAGACAAAAGACATATTAACAAATTTAACGAATAAAATGAATGAAGCTAAATCTAATAATGATTCAGTACTATATAATTATTATAAAAATAATATAATTAGAATAATTAAAGAAAAACCATTAAATTATACTGCTGAAGAATGGAACAATTTAAAAGATAATCAAAAGAAAGAATATTGTTTAATTAAAATGAAAGAATCAAAATTACTTAATGATGTTGATGCATTTAATTATTGGAACAGTACTTACAGTAATATAACAGGTTTGGAAATAGAAAAACCTAGTATAAAAATGTGATTTATCATTTAGAAAGCAAGTGATAAAATTGGAAAATCATGTGTATAAATGTCATAAATGTGATTCAATAATTAATGATAATGATATATATTGTTATAATTGTGGAAAAATAACTACATTTGGAATTATGAATTATGATAATAATAAGAAAGTTTTAGAAGATAAAAACAAAACTTTAGTAAGTATTATTTCATTACTAGGAATATGTATAATAGTTTTATTTCCTATAACTTCTATAGTAAAAGGAAATATATGTTATCCATTTATTTATGCAAAAAAGCAATTTTTAAAATATGAATATGGATATAATATCTCAATTCTTACTAAAGAAAAAACGTATCATAACTTACCATTAAATAATGAAGAAGCAACTGAATTAATAAAGGAAGAATATGAAAAACAAAAATGGATGTGTAACAGTAATATAAGCACATTACAAACTATTCAATTAATAAAGACTAATAATAATTTATTAAATATTAATTTATGTGATATAAAAGAAGAAAATGCTAGATTACTATACGACGTATTAGAAAAATTAAATAATATTTTTCCTAATACTACTGGATTATTAACAAATATAACTATTGAAAATTCTAAAAAGAAAGATGATTATATTGCAAAATTTAATCCTATTAATCCACTTTTAACTTCTGATAACATAAAGGAGTATCCAATTGTAAATAAAACTCAAATGATATTAAATAGTTATTACTTTTTAAATAAAGATATTAAAAATACTAAATTAAAAAATAATTTATATGTAAAAGATGCAACTTACGAAAGTATTATAGCTCATGAATTTGGTCATTACATAAGTTATGTTGCATTATTAAAACAAAATAACATTCAAAATTTAATATATATAAATAATGACAATTATGAAATCTTTAAAATTATAAAATATGATATAGATAATGGATTATTTTCTAAAAAAATAGTTTTAGACTTATATAATAATTATGATATAAATAATGATATTTCTTTGGAAGATTTTGTTGGCAAAATATCAGAGTATGCCAGTAAAAAAGATAAAGATGGAAACGTTATATATGATGAAGTAATTGCTGAAGCAATTCACGATTACTATTTGCATGGTAATAATGCTAATGAAGTAAGTATTCTTATCGTTAATAAGTTGAAAGAGATCTTAATATGAATTGTAAAAATTGTAATAATGTAATGTATAAAACTGATAAATATTGTAGAAAATGTGGAACAAAATATCAAACTGATAATTTAATAATAATTAAAAAAATATATTACTATCTAATTATATTGATATTGTTCTTGCTAATATTATTATATTTGTTTAGTTTATTTAGTTAGGAGTAAGAAAATGAAAGAAGATTATAAAAAAAGCGATATAGAATTATTTGATGAATATAAAACTAACATAAATGGTTTAAGTGAAAATGAATCAACTGAAAGATTAAAAAAGTATGGATTAAATCAATTAGAACAAAGAAAAAAAGAATCCAAAATTAAAATATTTTTAAGACAATTTAATGATTTAATGGTTATATTATTGATAATTGCTGCAATATTGTCAATATTTGTTTCGATATTACAGGGAGATTCTATTATTGATTCAATAATAATTATAATAATAGTTGTAGTAAATGCAGTATTAAGTTTTATACAAGAAATAAAATCTGATATGGCTATTGAAGAACTTAATAAAATGTTTATAACTAATAATTATGTTTTAAGAAATGGAGAACAAAAACAGATTGATGTTAGATATATTGTTCCAGGTGATATTGTGATATTAGAAGCAGGAGATTATGTTTCTGCTGATGGAAGAATTATAACAGAAGAAGGATTAGAAATAAATGAATCAACATTAACTGGAGAATCAAAAGCAGTAAAAAAATGTAATGAAGTATTTAACACAGATAAAGAATTATATGAAAGAAGTAATATGGTCTTTGCGGGATGTAATGTTACGAATGGTAGAGCAAAAGTATTAATAACAAAAACAGCTATGAAAACTGAATTAGGAAAAATAGCTACAAGTTTAATCGATAAAAAAAGTGATATAACACCATTACAAAAGAAAATAAATCAAATAAGCAAAATACTAACATATATTGTGTTAGGAATTATATTTGTTATGATGATAATAGGATTGCTTATGAAAAATGCTTTCTTTGACGTATTAATGTTATCAATTTCTTTAGCTGTTGCTGCAATTCCTGAAGGTTTATCATCAGTAATTACAATAATACTCTCTTTAGGAATGACAAGTATGGCAAAGAAAAATGTTATTATTAGAAAAATGGCATCGGTTGAAACACTAGGTTCTACTGATATAATATGTTCTGATAAAACAGGTACAATTACAAAAAACATGATGGAAATTAAATCAATATATTTGAATAATAAATTGTATAATGAAAATGATATCATAAATCAAAATAATTTATTATATGAATGTGCTTCTTTATGTCAAGATGTTGTTAGAAATAATGATGGAACGTTTTATGGAGATGAAACAGAAGTTGCAATTATAAAATATTTAGATAAAATTGAGTATAAAACTACTATTAATGAAAGAATAAAAGAATATCCATTTGATTCTGATAGAAAAATGATGAGTGTTATTTATAAAAAAGATAATG
>CAKOHQ010000040.1 GCA_934085875.1 uncultured Bacilli bacterium
AATATTTTAGATAATAATGAGATGTGTGTTTGTGACATAGCAAACGTACTTAATATGACAAAATCAACAATATCTCATCAACTAAATATTTTAAGAATAAATAATATAGTAAAATACAAAAAAATAGGTAAAGAAGTATATTATACTTTAGATGATGAACACGTAAAAGAAGTTTTCGAAATAGCCTTATCACATATAGGTCATAAAGGAGAAACAAATGAAAAAATATAAATATAATATTAATAATTTGGATTGTGCAAATTGTGCTAGAGAAATAGAAGAAACCTTAAATAAAAGAAATGACATGAAAAATGTAATAGTAAATTTTAACACTTCAATTTTATCATATGAATCAGAAAAAGAATTTACGTTAAATGAATTAAATAATATAGTAAAAAAAATAGAACCAGATTCATACTTATCAGAAGAAAAAATTGAAATAAAAAAAGAGTATCATCTAAGTATTTTAATAATAGCAATAATTGTATGTTCTTTATCTTATTTTTTAAAAATACCAAATACGTTAAAAATAATATTATATATCATATCATATATTCTATTATTATATAGAACAACAATAAATGCAATAAAATTATTAATAAAAAGTCACTCCATAAATGAAAACTTATTAATAACAATATCATGTATAGGAGCATTATTATTAGGTGAAGTAATGGAAGGTATGATGGTAATTGTTCTTTATACAATAGGAAAAATACTAGAAGAAAAAGCAATTAACAATTCTAGACGTTCAATAAAAAATTTATTAGACATTAAAGAACCTTATGCCAATTTAAAAAAGAATAACAAGATTCAAAGAATTGAAGTAGAAAAAATAAATGTTGGAGATATATTAGTTGTTAAAAAAGGAGAAAAAGTTCCAGTGGACGGAATAATTTTCAAGGGCAATTCTTTATTTGATATGTCTAGTTTAACAGGGGAATCAGATTTAGTAGAAAAAATAAAAAATGACGAAATATTATCTGGTTCTATAAATATGGATGAAGTAATTGAAATGAAAGTTACAAAGATATATAATGATTCTACCATAGCAAAAATTCTTAATTTATTAGAAAGCGCAACAGATAAAAAAACAAAAACAGAAACAATGATAACAAAAATATCAAAAATTTATACGCCAACAATAATTGTTCTTGCTATTTTAATTATTATATTTTTACCATTACTATTTAAAGTTACATTAAATGATGCAATTTATAGAGGTTTAACTTTCCTAGTAATATCATGTCCTTGTGCTATAGCAATAAGTATTCCATTATCATACTTTACTGGAATAGGTGTATCTAGTAAAAAAGGAATTTTAATAAAAGGTAGTGACTATTTAGATAACTTAAGTAATGCAAAAAATATTATATTTGATAAAACTGGTACACTAACTTATGGAACAATTTCTGTAACATCAATAGAAGTTTTTGATAGTAATTATTCAATGGATCAAATTATTGAAATATTAAAAAAGGGGGAATCATTATCTAATCATCCAATAGCAAAATCAATAATGAAACTTTCATCAAAAAAAATAGATAACAAAGATGTTACTAATTTTAAAGAAATAGAAGGTAAAGGAATAGAATTCGATTTAAATAAAAATCATATAAAAATAGGAAACAAAAGAATATGCAATTGTAATGATGATACAGTATTACATTTAAATGTTAATAATAAACACATAGCATCTATTACATTAGATGATGGTATAAAAGAAGGTTCATTTGATACAATTCAAAAATTAAAAAAACAAGGATTAAAAACTTATATGTTCACTGGTGATAAAAAAGAGATAGCTATTGAAATTGGAAAAGCACTTAATATTGACGAAATAAAGTATGAAATGTTACCAACAGATAAGTTTGAAAATTATGAGTTAGTTAGCAAAAAAGGTACAACAATATTTGTTGGAGATGGAATAAATGATGCTCCAGTATTAAAAAGGGCCGACATAGGTATTTCTATGGGAAATATTGGATCTGATTCAGCAATAGAAGCAAGCGATATAGTATTGGTTTCTGATGAATTAGACAAAATACCAGATGCAATTAATATATCAAAATATACTAAATACATAATTAAACAAAATCTAGTCTTTGCTATGGCGGTTAAAATTATTATATTAGTAATGAGTATATTAGGGTTTGCAAATATGTATTTAGCAGTTTTTGCCGATACAGGAGTCACATTATTAACAATAATAAATACTCTAAGAATAACAAAAAAATAAAATTAAATAAAAATAAGTCAAACAGACTTAAAATTGATACTTTCAAACATATTAAAATAATATATTTGATAAAATGATATACTTTAATTGTGCGCGGATATTATAATGTGAGTAAATAAATGTGTATATCAAAAACAATATTCTGCCACAAAAATAGAATATAAGCTTCACTATATTCTATTTTAATTTGTCATAAGCAATCTTAATTTAAATTTCCAAAGTGGCATACTAGAATTAATACTAAGTCTTGGAATAACATATTTATTATCAGTTATATAAGCTTTCTTAAAATCACTCTTATACCCAAAACCAAACGCTAGATTGAAATTATTTTCTTTCAAAGCATTTATCATCTTGTCATTATATTCTCCATACGGATAAGCAAAATATTTAGTATCAATTACTTTTTTCTGTTCATTAAAGTCATTTAAAATTTCTTCATAACTCATGATTCTAGCACCATGATTATCATGCATATCAAAACTATGAGAAGCAAATTCAATATTAGGATATTCTTTTTTAGTTTTTTCAATAAGTTCTTTATTAAAATAAGTATCATTATTACTTAACGTTTCTTTTCCTATAATAAATACAACAGCATTTAAGTTGTATTTTTTTAAAATTGGAAAAGCATATTCATAATTACTTCTATATCCATCATCAAATGTTATTAATACACTTCTCTTACTAACTTTTAATTTACCATTCATATAATCATTCATCTCATCTAAGGTTAAACTCTTAAATCCCATATTTTTAAGATACTTCATTTCCTTATCAAACTTATCTACAAAAATACTCATATCATTACTCTCATCATTAAAGTTTATAATATTATGGTATCCCAGTACAGCAACCTTATTAGGTAAAAACATATATACAGTAACTAAAACACCAATTAAAATACAAATAGTTAATAATATTTTTTTCTTCACAAACTCATCACCTATCAATAATATACTACTATATTAAAACAAAATCTACTATTTAATTATCTCAATAAAATCTTTATAATCATCTAATAATTCTTTAACAAAAATAGACATATTATTTTTATCCACCAACATATAAACATTATTCTTAGTTCTAGTTATAGCAACATAAAATAATCTTCTTTCTTCATCATATTTATATAACTCTTTATCAAACAAATAATCAATTATCTTATTATTCTTTATTTTACTAGGAAATCCCATAACATTATCACTTAGATTAATTAAAATAATATTATCACTTTCAAGTCCTTTAGATTTATGAGCTGTAAAATAATTTACATTGTTAATATCTATACCTTTTTCCACATAATATTTTATATCAACATTATTTCTACCAATTATCATATAATTTTCTTTACATAATCTAATTAATTTTTTTAAACCCTTTATTTTATTACTACAAAAATATATCTTTATAGGTTTACTATTACTTTTATTACTAAGCAATTCTTTCTTAAACTGATACTTATTTTTACAAATAAAATTATTAGAAACATACAATAATTCTTTGCTATTTCTATAAGTATTCTTTAAATACATTATTTCACTATCTTTAAAATACTTTTTAAAATTTAAAAATAATTCTATATCACTACCCGCAAATCTATATATACTTTGGTAATCATCACCAACGCACATTATTCTAGCATTATTATATTTCATAATACTTCTTATCAAATTTAACCTAATTTTACTACTATCTTGAAATTCATCTATTATTATATATTTATAATTTAATTTAATCTTATACTTATCAACTAACTCTCTAGATTTTATAATCATATCATTTAAATCAATACTATTAGTACCATTAAGTTCATTCTCATAAATTTTATATATTTCTAAAATAAATTTAAATGTTATTTTATAAATACTCTTCTTATATAAATTATATATAAAATTAATATCATATCCTTTATTTTTAACTAAATTAATAAAAGTTATTATATTTTTTTTATACAACATAAATTCTTTACTATTAACAATTTCATCATATTTAAATTTTTTAAATAACAACATAATTAAATATTTTCTATAACTATATTTTACAACACTTAAAAAATATTCATTTACTATATATTCTAAATAATTATTATCATATATATTTACTTTATTATAATATTTATTAATTATATTTAATCCCAACTTATGAAATGTATAACAATCTACATTTAATCCTATATTACATAACTTACTTTTTAATCCATTAGTTGCCTCATTAGTTAAACTAATACAAAGTATTTCACTTTCTTTAATACCATTATAAATTAAATATTTTACCTTACCTAAAATAGTACTTGTTTTCCCACATCCAGCACCAGCTACAACTAACAAATTTTTATCACATTTAACACATTTTATTTGATATTTATCTAAATTATATCCATCTATATAAAATAAATTATTTTCTTCCATTAAAAACCCTCCTACATATATTATTGTGAAAAAATTTGCATTTCCTTTTTTTTGTTGTAAAACTTTACACTTTTATGTAAAATGTAGAAAGTATAATATGGTTTATATGTGAATGATAAAGTTAATTTTAAAGTTTTTTTAAAGATAATATTGTTTTTTTTATATTTATATGTGATATATTATATTTGTTTTTTTATATATATTTTTATTGTATTTTTGTTGTGCTATATAATATTTTGTATTATAATACTTGTAGGGATATTTAATTGTTGAGTACTTGCCTACTTTCATTTAGAGAGGAGGCTTGATTTTATGAAGAAAAAAGATTTATTAATCTCGCTTCTAATATTAATTATCATTTTATTAATAGTTTCTATAATGATTCTATGCATAAAAAAATAGTACTCAATCTAGTAAAAGATTAAGTACAACCTATTATTCAGGGCATGTACTCAACCCACTAAAATTAAGTACTCCCTTTTTTTATTGTATTCAAATTTCTTTGACATATTCATAATATCATAGTTTATTTAATTATGCAATGTTTAGTTTACGCTATATTGCAATATTTCTATTTGAAATATAGAAAAGTATATGCTATCCTAATAATAGGATGGTGTAATAATGAAAGAAACTAAAAAAATAAATAAAGGAATAATAACAGTGATAATTTTACTTATATTAGTTATATTAAGCCTTATAGGTTATATAATTTATGAAAAGATAAAAAGTGATAGAACCTTACAAAATTCAAATAATATTACAACATCTAGTACAACAACAACTGAAAGTAATAAATTATCTGACAAAGAAATAGAAGAATACTTAAGTTATGTACCAATAAAACCAGAAACTGACTTAATTTCTAATTATAATGAATATTATGATTATGATGAAGATGCATATAGTGGTAAAATTGAAAACATAAATAACATAAATGAAAAATTATTATTAGCATATGCATACAATAATGCAAAAGAAACTAATACTGAAGAAGAAATTACATCAAATATGTGTGGAGATAGTGTTAAATGTAGAGCTGATAAATATGTATTAGAATCTGATTTAATTTCAGAAATGAAAAAAATGTACAATATTAACACAATTAACTCTAAATCATTTAAAATTCCAGGCGGAATTGTTGAACATAACGAAAAATATTATGTAGCATTTATGAACTTAGGATCCTCTCCAATAAATAAAATTAATAAAGTTTTAAAGTATGAATTTAATAATAATAATTTAATAATATATGAAAAAGCTGGATTTATAGTTGATTTACAAGGAGAAATCTCTATTTTAAAAACTACAAATAAAAATGACATCACGAAGGAGGATCCATATACTAATAAAGATGATGCTATTAAATATATAGAACAAAACATTAACGATTTTAATACATATAAACATACATTTAAATTAAATGAAAATAATAATTATTACTGGTATAGTACTGAATTAAGCAACTAAAAAAGTAAAGAAATAATTTAATAAATCTTTACTTTTTTCTTTTACTATAATATTAAATATTACAACTCAACAAATTCATTATTTATAATACTATATAAATATAAATTAACTTTCTTACCAAAACTATTTTCTATATAATTTTTATAACCATTTAATTGGTCAATATATTCTGGACTAGTCGTATTCATTAATTTATAATCTATAATATCAATATAATTATCATATTCTAACATTAAATCTATAATACCATGATATTTTTCATTACTATCTTCATATATAAACTCATATTCTTTATAAATTTTTGCATTATTAACACTTTTCATAATATCATTACTTAATAATTTATTTACATAACTAATATCACTTTCATTTAAATTGCTAAAATCTGGATTTTTTAAATCAATACTTTCAAATAATTCATGCAAATATGTTCCTAACTCCATATTATTTTTAGTTGCATTATCTATTATATTCAAATTTTCTTTACTAAAATGTTTGTTAATAACTTCTTCTTTATCAACATTAATTTCTTTTATATTAATTTTATCTTCTATAATTTCAACATTATCACTAATATTATATGTTTTAACATTATTATATTCATGTGTTAAATTAATTGTATTCAAGTCAACATCAACAAAATAATTAGATACTCTAGAACGAATAGAAATAATTATATCTTTAAAACTCTTATATTTACTTCTTATTCTATTATCTATTACACCATTTGCCTCTACACCAAAACTATCTTCAGTATTAAAATTACCAACTATAATCATTTTTTCTTTAGCTCGTGTCACAGCAACATATAAAAGTCTTATTCTTTCACTTATATCCTCTTTTATATAATTATCCTTAACAATATATTTAGTAATAATATCATCTAATCCCTCATTATTTATAGGAGTAATAATACCATATTTATTATCATATATTATTTTATCTTTTAAATCACTTAAATTAAAAGGTTTATCAAATCCACTAAAATAACATATATGATACTCCAATCCTTTAGATTTATGTATTGTCATTATTTTAACAGTATTTCCACTAGTATCTGTCATATTTATTTTAATTTGTTTATCTTTACTAATAATATTATCCAAGTAATCACTAACATCTTCTATACCATATCCAATACTATCTAAATCTCCAAAAGTTTTATATAAATAATCTATTATCATAGTTTTGTTATCTATATTGCCAACACTAATAAATTTGTTAATAACATCAAACTTATCAACAATATTTTCAAGTATTTCTTGATTACTCATACTATCAATACTTTTAACAATTTCATTACATTTTATAAATATTTCATTATCCATAAAATTATTATTTAAAAATATACTAAATATATCATCATCATTAAAATCACTTAAATAACTTCTTGCAACTGATACAAAACTATACTTAAAACTAGTATTATATTCTTTATTTTTAATTTTAACAATTAAATTAATTAAATTTTTTATTAAATAAAGTTCATTCTCATTTACTATATTTTCATCTTTATATAAAGTAGTAGGTATACCAACATATTCAAATATCTTTTTATATAAATCAAAATTAGTAGTTCTATCCATTAGAATAACAAAATCTTTATATTCAATATCTCTTAATATTTTTTCATCTTTATCAAATATTTGATATTTATTATTTATTTTATCTTTTATATCTTTTGCAATTAAAAATGCTTCTATCTCTTCTTTTTTATAACCAAGTTCTTTATCATATACATAATTATATATTTCTAAATTATTATTTTGATTAGTCTTTCCTTCTTCAATATATGTAGTATTACCAAATACCATATTATGACTTTCACTGTATTCTGCACCACCAATATAGTTATCCATAATTAAATTAAACATAATATTGATGTCATCTAATACTTCAAATCTACTTCTAAAGTTTTTAACTAAGTCTATTTTCATTCCACCATCATGTGCCATATATTTATCATATTTATTTTTAAATAATAATGGATTAGCATTTCTAAATCTATATATACTTTGCTTAATATCTCCAACCATATATACATTATTATTACTTATTAAATTTATAAAACTTTCTTGTAAATCACTAGTATCTTGGTATTCATCTACACATATTTCATTAAAACTATTTATAAGTTCATCTCTAACTTCTTTGTTATTTTTAACTATATTAATAGCCATAATACTTATATCATTAAATTCATATTTATTAATACTTCTCTTATATCTACTTATCCTAATATCTAATTCTTTAATTATATTTATTATTGCTTCAACATAATCTTTGGTACTAACAAGATTGTTTTTAATATCAACTAGTGTATAATAACACATGTTATTTATATCTTTAATTATCTCACTTATTTCTTTCTTTATGCTTTTACCAAGTTCAGTAGCATTTCTTAATGGACTTAATTTAATATCATTTGAATTGTTTCTTATAGCATCATAATCATTTGACTTTAATAAAGTATCTAACTCTAAATAATATTTATCAATATATTTTCCATCAACTTCACTAGATAAACTTATTAATAATTTTTTTATAGTATTTATTTTTTCTAACAATAAATTAGTATAATCAAACACAATACTATTTATAAAATTATCATTATAATAATTCTCTATATAGTTATTTAAATATTCATTTTTATTTTCTAATAAATCTATTTTACTATTTATATTAAGTATTAATTCTTTTAACTTTTTATCATCTTTTACACATAATAAATCAACTAATTTTAAAAATAAAGCATTATTATTTTTATAGTTTTCTTCAAATATATCTTCTAATATTTCTTCTTTTTTCAAATCTATTATACTAGAATCTATAATACTTATGTCATTACCTATATCAATTAAGTAATGATATTTTTTTACTATTGAAAGTGCAAATGAATCAAATGTAGTAATATAAGCATTGTCAATATAATCTAATTCTTTTTTTAAACTAATATCATTTTCTGCTTCTTTTTTTATAGATTTACGTATTCTATCTTTCATTTCATGAGCTGCATTATTAGTAAATGTTAGAATTAATAAATTTTTTATGCTTACTCCACTTTTTAATTTTCTAATAACTCTTTCAGTTAAAACTGCAGTCTTACCACTGCCTGCTCCAGCAGATACAATTATATTTTGACCACATTCATTAATTGCAGTTTCTTGTTCTATTGTCCATCTTGGCATACTTATCACCTATAATTTATTATATCATGTATTTTACAATAAACTCTATCAAAAATCATATAATGTTTTTTACAAATTTTAAAATTTATACAATATATAAAATGATATTGATTGATAGTGATTTAGCATTTTTGTTAAATTATGAAACATTCAATTTAAATAAGGCAGTTAAAAGAAATATTAATAAGTTTGAAAAACAAGATTATTTTGAATTAACTAATAAAGAATATAATCAATTGATATTCCAAAATGGAATGACTAATAATGGTAGAGGTGGAAGAAAAAATAATCCAAAAGTTTTTTCAAAAGAAGGAATAAGAACATTAAGTACAATTTTAAGA
>CAKOHQ010000041.1 GCA_934085875.1 uncultured Bacilli bacterium
GAAGCTATGAAATCAAATGATAAAGTAGAGACTTTAGAAGACAAATCAAATACACAAGAAGTTGAAACTCCAAAAACATTTAATGATATTATTAGTGAAAATTCACTTTCAAATAAAAAAGAAGTTAAAACTCCTGTTACTAATATAGATAATGTTTCTTCTGATAAAGAAATAACTGATGATCAGTATTTTGATGATTTTTTCCAAGATGAATAGAAAAGAAACTAAAGTATTTCGTCAAAACCTTTAGTTTCTTTTTCTATATATATTGGTCTTTTTTTTGTTTCAATATATGTTTTTCCTAAGTACGTTCCGATAATACCGATAAATGATAATTGTAGTCCACCCATAAATAGTATTAATACTATAATTGATGCATATCCTGGTATATCTTTACCTAATAATAACGTTTTAAATATAATTACTAAAATATATATTAGTGAAATTAAACTAGTTATTATTCCTAGAATAAATGATATTTGTAGTGGTTTAATAGAGTAATTTGATATTCCTGTTAATGCATATTTTATTTGTTCTTTCATATTAAATTTACTTGTACCACTATATCTTTTTTCAACATTATAATACATATATTCTGTATTAAAACCTATCCATGAAAATATACCTTTACTAAATCTATTGGTTTCTGGTAAATATAATATTGTTTTTTTTACTATTTCATTAAACATTCTAAAATCGCTAGCACCATCTATTAATTTTATATCTGATAATTTATTTATTAATTTATAAAATATATTTTTTGATATTCTATTGAAAAAACTTTCTTTATTTCTATTTTTCATTACCATGGTTATTTGATCTACATTGTTATTTTTTTCTAAATAATTTAACATTTTCAATATATATTTTGGGTTTTGTTGTAAATCAGCATCTATTATACAAGTATATTTACCTGTGGATTTTTTTAATCCAGCATATATAGCAGCTTCTTTTCCAAAATTTCTACTAAAAGATATATACTTAATATTGTTCCTACTTATACTTTTTATTTTTTCTAAAGTTTTATCTTTAGAACCGTCATCTATGTATATTATTTCATAATCTATATCGCTTAGAGTATTAACTAAGCTTTTATTCATTTCTAATATATTACCTTCTTCATTATAAGCTGGTACTATAATACTTAATAACATATTTATCACTTCCTAATCAGATTATAACATTTTTTTCTTAAATATTTTATCTTTTTTTTTATACTTTTATATGATAGAATTATTATTGTAGAGGAAGTGCTAAATATGAAGGATACTTATATATTATTTGGTATAACATATGGTATTATAACAATTGGTTTGATAATTAGTATGTTTTTAATTGTTAGAAAACATATGAAGAATAAATTTGTTGATGCTTTAAAGATGTTAGAAAGAGATAAAAATTTAATTATAAGTGCTTCAATATTAAGTGAATTAAATAAAGTTGAATCTTTAATTAATAATAAAGAGTTAGAAGCTAAATATAATATTTGGAAAGAAAAATTTAAATCTATAAAAGATGTTGAAGTTCCTAAAATAACAGATGAATTGATAAGTGTTGAAGAATTAATAAAATCTAGAAAATATAGAACTATTGAAGAAGAATTAGCTAAGATAGAACTTAATATTTATTTTGTTAAAAGTAAATCAAAATTTTTATTAGATGAAATAAAAGAAATAACAACTAGTGAAGAAAAGAATAGAGAGATTGTAACTAAATTAAAAGCAGATTATAGGGAAATATTTGTTAAATATAATAATAATAAAGAAGATTATGAAATAATATCTAGTCCTATTGAATTACAGTTTGAAAATGTAGATAAATTATTTAATGCTTTTGAAGTTAGTATGGAAAATAATTTATATACTGAAGTAGGTAAGATAGTAAAGGCGTTGGATGATACGATAGGTAATTTAAGTATTGTAATTGAGGAAGCTCCTAGTATAATATTAATGGGAAAAGTTTTAATTCCTAAAAAGATGAAAGATACGTATTCTATATATGAGAAAATGGTTAAAGATGGATATAATTTAGATTATTTAAAAATAGAATATAATAAAGAAGAATCTTTAAAGAAAATTGCTGATGTTTTTGATAGATTGAATGTTTTAAATTTAGTTGATTCAATATTTGAACTTAAAACAATATTAGATTATTATGATAATTTATATAATGATTTTGAAAGAGAAAAAGTTAGCAAAAAGATGTTTATTGAATATACTAGAACTATTGGTATAAGATGTAAAAAAATATTGGATATTATATTTAATATTACTAAAAAGATAGATGAAATTAAATATAGCTATGATTTAACTGATGATGAAGTAAAAATAATTGATGAAATATCTTTGTCTGGTAAAAGTATAAAAAGTGAATATGAAGCGATTATAGAAGATTATAGAAATAAGTTATTTGCTTATTCTAAATTGTGTAAGCAGATGGAATTATTAAATTTAAAATTATCTAAGACTGAAGATAAGTTAGATTATACTTTGAAGAGTTTAGGTAGTTTAAAAGAAGATGAATTAAGAGCTAGAGAACAGTTAGAAGAAATAAAATCTATATTGTCTGATGCTAAAGAAAAGATAATATCATATAAGTTACCAGTTATTCCTAAATGTTATTATATTGAATTAGAAGAGGCAACACTTGCAATTAGAGAAATGATAAAAGAAATGGCTGATAAACCTATTAATATAAAAACATTAAATATAAGAGTAGATACTGCAAGAGATTTAGTATTAAAACTATATAATACTAGTAATGAAACAATAAAAACTGCTTGGATGGCAGAAAATGCTATTGTATATGGTAATAGATATAGATATGGTAATAAAGAAATTAATGATGGATTAGAAAAAGCTAGTATAGCATTTATGAAAGGAAATTTTAAATTGTCTTTAGAAAATTCTATAAAAGCAATAAATATAGTTGAACCTGGAATACATAAAAGATTATTGGAAGCATATAAAAAATAATCTTTTTTTTGATTATAAATTAGTATTATGTGGTAAAATAAATATAAAGGAGTAGTGTATGAGTAATATAGGTTATAAGTTAAGGTGTTTAAAAAATATTAATTATGATAAAATGATTGGTGTTATTAATAATATACATGATAAGACTAATAAAAATAGATTTTATTTGTTAATGGATATGATTAATTGTTCTAATAAATATGGTACTGGATATTATGATTATCAAGAGTTTGAGTTTTATAATTTAAATAGGGAAGAAAGAAAAACATACTTAACAAGAGTTAAGAATAATGCTATTGTTAAATTATTTAATGATAAAAATAAGTTTTATTTATTTGATAATAAATATGAATTTAATAAGTTGTTTGATAAGTATCTAAAAAGAGATTGGATGTTTTTAAATAATAATTATGATGAGTTTGTTAAATTTTGTGAGAGTAAGAATGAAATAATTGTTAAACCTGTTGATGGATGTGGTGGTGTTGGAGTAGAATTAATTCATGTTGATAAAAATAAATTAAAAAGTATTTATAATAAATTAGTTAAGAATAAACAATTGATTGTTGAAGAAAAAATTATTCAACATAAAGATATGGCAGAGTTAAATGATAGTAGTGTTAATACATTAAGGATTGTTACTTATTATGATGGGATTGATATTCATATATTAAATGTTGTTTTGAAGATAGGTAATGGTGGAGTTACAGATAATTTTTCTTCTGGAAGTATGTATACATTTATTAAAGATGGTAAGATTATAGTACCTGCTATAGATAGAGAAGATAATATTTTTAAAGTACATCCTATAAGTCATATTAATTTAATTGGTTATCATATTCCTAATTTTGATAAATGTATTAAATTAGTAAATGAATGTGCTAAAGTAGTACCTGATGTTAAATATGTAGGATGGGATGTTGCTATTGCTAAAAGTGGTGTTAGTTTAATTGAAGGTAATTGTTATCCTGGTATTTATCAAATTAAACCTAGTTTTGTTAGTAAAAAATGTGGTTTAGTTCCAATATATGAAGATGCTATGAAAATAAGAATTGACAAAATATAGAGTTTATTTTATAATTGATTTTGTAAAGCAAATGAAGAAGACGTTTTATAAAGAAATATTATAGAGAATTTGTGGTTGGTGGAAACAAAGAATAGAGTATTTATAAATGTATCACTTTGGATGTGTTTTTCTGATAAGGAAAGAACGTTGATCGCGTTAAGATTAATAAGATGATTTTAAATTCATAAAATAAGGTGGTACCACGAGTAATTTCGTCCTTATGTTTGTGGATTTTTTTAATGGAGGAAAGTTATGGAAAAATTTAGAGAGTTAGATAAAAGACAAGTACATGAAGTAGAAATGAATATTTTAAATAATTGGAAGAAAGAAGATATTTTAAATAAGACAATAGAAAATAGAAAAAACAATACTGATTGGGTATTTTATGATGGACCTGCAACTGCAAATGGAATGCCAGGACTTCATCATATGGTTGCAAAATTTTTAAAAGATTCATTTTGTAAATATCAAACTATGAAAGGACATAAAGTACTTAGAAAGGTTGGATGGGATACACATGGATTACCAGTAGAAGTTAATGTTGAGAAAAAGTTAGGATTTACTGGTAAAAATGATATTGAAAAATATGGTATAGAAAAATTTAATAAATTATGTAAAGAAACTGTTTGGGATAATGAAAATGCGTTTAGAAGATTAACAGAAGAAATGGGACAATTTATTGATTTAGATAATAGATATATTACTTATGACAATAATTATATTGAAACAGAATGGTGGATATTAAAAAAATTCTTTGATGAAGGATTATTTTATGAAGGTGTTAAGATTATGCCTTGGTGTCCTAGATGTGGTACAGGACTTGCAAGTCATGAAGTTGCTCAAGGATATAAGGAAGTAGATGCTAATACTGTTATAGTACCTTTTAAATTAAAAGATAAAGATGAGTATTTTCTTGTTTGGACTACAACTCCTTGGACTTTAATATCTAACGTTGCATTATGCGTTAATCCTAATGAAAATTATATTTTAGTAGAATCTATGGGTTATAAATTTATAGTAGCAGAGGCTTTAGCTAATAATGTATTAGGTGATGATTATAAAGTTATTAAAACATTTAAGGGTAGTGAATTAGAATATACAGAATATGAACAATTAATTCCTAGTGATATAGAAGTAAATGGTAAAGGTTTCTTTGTTACTTGTGATACATATGTTACAATGACTGATGGTACTGGTATAGTTCATATTGCTCCTGCATTTGGTGAAGATGATGCTAAGGTTGGTAAAAGATATAAATTACCTTATGTAAATCCAGTAGGTGAAGATGCTAAATATACTGAAGGTTTATGGAAAGGTATGAATATCTTTGAAGCTGATTTAGAAGTAATAAAATGGTTAAAAGCAAATGATAAATTATTTAAGAAACAAAAAATTAAGCATGATTATCCACATTGTTGGAGATGTGATTCTCCTCTTGTATATTATTCAAGACCTAGTTACTACTTAGAAGTTACAAAAATTAAAGATAAAATTATTGAACAAAATAAAACAGTTAATTGGTATCCATCATATGTTGGTGAAAAAAGATTTGGTAATTGGTTAGAAAATATGAATGATTGGGCTATATCAAGAAATAGATATTGGGGTACACCACTTCCTTTATGGAAATGTTCTTGCGGTCATATGGAAATGATTGGTTCTCGTAAAGAATTAAGTGAGAAAGCAATTGAAGATGTAAATATAGAAACAATTGATTTACATCGACCATACGTTGATGATATACATATTAAGTGTCCAGAATGTGGTGAGGTAATGAACCGTGATAAATCTGTTATAGATTGTTGGTTTGATAGTGGTTCAATGCCATTTAGTCAATATCATTACCCATTTGAAAATAAAGAATTATGGGAAAGTCAATATCCAGCAGATTTTATTGCAGAGGGAATTGACCAAACTAGAGGATGGTTTTATTCACTTCTTGTTATTGGAACATTCGTAACAGGAAAAAGTCCATATAAAAATGTGTTAGTAAACGAATTATTGTTAGATAAATATGGACATAAAATGCATAAGAGTAAAGGAAATGCTGTTGAGCCATTTAATATTATTCAAAAATACGGTGCAGATACAGTTAGATGGTATTTAGCATACGTTAGTCCAACATGGACACCATTAAAATTTGATGAAGAAGGATTAAAAGAAGTACATTCTAAATTCTTTAATCCATTAAAAAATACATATTCATTCTTCCAAATGTATGCAAATATTGATAATATTGATATAAAAGAATGTAATGTTGAAATTAAAAATAGAGAAGAAATAGATAAATGGATAATATCTAAATTTAATAAATTAGTACTTGATTGTACTGAATCCTATGATAAATATGATTTAAATGATGTTGTTAAAAGAATAACAAATTTTGTTTCAGATGATTTATCTAATTGGTATATAAGACGTAATAGAAATAGATTTTGGGCAAGCGATTTAGATAATAGCAAAAAGAGTGTTTATATAACAACTTATGAAATATTAACTGGAATATGTAAATTATGTGCTCCAATAATCCCATATACTACTGAAGAAATATATAAAGATTTAACAAATGAAGAATCAGTTCATTTATGTGATTTTCCTAAATATGATGAAAGTTTAATAAATGAAGAAATAGAAGTTAAAATGGATTTAGTTAGAGATTTAATTTCTACTGGTAGATATGTAAGAGAAGAAACAAAAATAAAGGTAAGACAACCAATTAGTGAATGTTTAATAGATGGTAAATATGAATCTATTTTAGGAGATTTAGTAAATTTAATAAAAGAAGAATTAAATGTAAAAGAAGTTGTGTTTGTAAGTGATTTAACAAAATATATGAACTTTACAATTAAACCTAATTTTAAAGTATGTGGTGCTATGTTTGGATCTAAAATGAAAGATTATCAAACTGCATTAAATGATTTAAATAAGGATGATATTGATTTACTATTAAAAGAAGAAACAATTACAATAGACTTTGATGGTGGAAGACTTGATATAACTCCTGATATGGTTGATGTTAGAATAGAAGCGAAAGAAGGATTTAATGTAGGTATGGTAAATAATAAATTTATTATACTTAATACTAATTTAACTCGTGAATTATTATTAGAAGGATTAGCAAGAGAAGCGGTTAGTAAAATACAAAATTTAAGAAAAACAACTGGATTAGAAATAAGTGATAGAATTAAATTATATTATAATGGTGATGAGGAAGTAAAAGAAACTTTTAATATGTTTAAAAAATATATTATGGATGAAACATTATCTATTCTTTTTGAAGAAACTAATGATGATTTAGATATAATTGATATTAACGGACATAATGTTGGAATTAAGATTGAAAAGGCTTAATTCCTTTTTTGTAAAATATTGTAAAAAAATATAAAAAAATAATTAATAATAGATATGTTGTGATAGAATAGATTTTAAAGGATGGTGTTAATATGATAATAAATAATAAAAATTATGAGATTGATAGAAATACAGCAAAGGTTACAGAATTAGATAAAATGTATTGTGAAACATTAAAGAATATAATAAATGAAGGGGAGTTATGTCCTAATAGAACAGGGATAGAAACTTTATCTATTCCAAATGTATATTTTAAATTAGATGTAGATAAAGAATTTCCTATATTAGAAACTAAAAAAGTTGCTATAAAAAATACTATATCTGAGTTGTTGTGGATATATCAAGCACAAACTAATGATGTTAAATGGCTTCATGATAGAAATAATCATATTTGGGATGAATGGGTTGTAGATAATGATGGAATATATAGAATTTATGATCCATTTAAAGAATATAATGATGGTAGTGTTGTTGAAGTAAAAGATATTTATGGTAATGATATGGATAAAACTGAAATAGGTAAAAAATTATATGCAGAAAGTTTAAAAGATGATAAAACTATAAAAAATGCTATATATTTTGGTAAAGAATATGCTGGAACTATTGGTATTGCTTATGGAGATATAATAAAAAAGACTGGAGATTTTGATAGAGTATTAAGTGATTTAAAAAATAATCCTAGAAGTAGAAGAATGGTTATATCTTTAAGACAATCAGATTATTTAAAAAAAGGAGTTTTAGAGCCTTGTGTTTGGACTAGTACTTATAAACTTCATAAAGGTAAATTAAATAGTAATGTTAGTATAAGAAGTAATGATATGCCACTTGGAAATCCATTTAATGTTACACAATATAGTATATTATTAAGTATGCTAGCAAAATTAAATAATTTTGGAGTAGGTGAAATAGTATTTAATATAACAGATTGTCATATATATGTTAATCAATTAGATGGTATTAAATTACAATTATCTAGATATGATAGATTATTAAAATGGGAAAGTTATATAAAATGTCATAATGATAATGATATAGAAGCTAGCTACAAAGAACTTTTAAGTAGAAAAGAATATATAGATAATAAAATGGAAACATGTCCTTATTTGAAAGATGATTATGAGTATATTATAAATGAAATAAAAGAAGAAATAATATGTTTAGAACATTTAATAACTAGAGAAAATCCAGTTCTTTATATAGCAGATAAGAAAGATTTCTATGAATTTGATAATAAAGAATTTAATGAAGATATTAAAGTATTAAAATATAGTAGTTTACCATATATAAAAATGAAAGCGGCACAATAATGAATAATTTAGTATTAATAGGTGCTATTGGTAGAAATAATGAATTAGGTAAAGATAACAAATTAATATGGTATATACCAGATGATTTGAAATTTTTTAAAGAAAATACTATAAATCATACAATAGTAATGGGATATAATACATTTTTATCTTTACCTAAACTTTTAGAAAAGAGAAAACATATTGTATTAACACATAAGAGTGTAGATTTACCTAAAGAAGTAATTCTATATAATAATATTAATTCTGTTTTAGAATATGCAAAAGATAATGAAGAAGAAATATTTATAATAGGTGGTGCTAGTATTTATAAACAGTTTATAGATTATAGCAACAAGATGATATTAACAGAGATTGATAGTACTGATAAGTATGCAGATGCATATTTTCCTAAGTTTAATAAAGATGAGTGGAATAAAGAAATAATTAAAGAAGATAGTTATAAAGAACTTAAATATAGACATGTAATATATAGAAGAAAATAATTTTTGATAATAGTTATTTTTGTTATATATTTATACGATGTGTCAATAATAATATAATAAATTTTTGAAATTAATAGAAATATGATTGAAATATATCATTTTTTATTTTATAATTTTATTAGAGTAGTAATCTACTTGAAAATAATATATAAGATAGGAGAGAGTCAATTATGA
>CAKOHQ010000042.1 GCA_934085875.1 uncultured Bacilli bacterium
TCAATCTTTCGATTGATTCTATATATCAAGTTCAAACTAAATAGTTCGAACAGATTCGTCAATGGAGCAAGTGAGCGGAATCGAACCGCCGTCTCAGCCTTGGCAAGGCCGCATACTAACCGCTGTACTACACCTGCGTTCATTAATAATATATCAAAATTGAAAGATAATTGCAAGTCTTATTGACTTGTTTTTATTAAAATAATATAATTTTGTTATGGAGTTGACGAGATGTTAGGAAGTATTATAAGTATTATAGGACAAAGTTATGAAGAAAGTAGACATATATACAACATTATAGGTAGTGTACTAGGTATAATGTTAGCATATAAGGCAGTTTATTATGCAATAGGTTTTTTATTTACAAGAAAATTTAAACCTGCTAAAAAAAATCATAAATATGGAGTTTTGGTTGCTGCTAGGAATGAAGAGGCTGTTATAGGTAATTTACTCGATAGTATAAATAAACAAGATTATCCTAAAGAATTAATTGATATATTTGTTGTTGCTGATAATTGTACTGATAAGACAGCAGATATTGCTAGAAAACATGGTGCTAAAGTATATGAAAGATTTGATAATGAACACAAAACAAAAGGTTTTGCATTACAATTTCTTTTTGAAAATATAAAACATGATTATGGAATAGAAAACTATGAAGGATATTTTATATTTGATGCAGATAATTTATTAAATAGAAATTATATTAGCAAAATGAATGACGCGTTCGATAGTGGAGAAAAAATAATTACATCATATAGAAATACAAAAAACTTTGATGAAAATTGGATAGCAAGTACGTATGCTATACATTGGTTAAGAAGTATAAGAAGTAATCATAGAGCACGTAGTGTTTTGCATTTAGCAACTAATATACAAGGAACAGGATTTTTATTTGCTAATGAAATAGTTAGAAATGGATGGAAATATACTGGACTTACAGAAGATAGAGCATTAACTGCTGATGCTGTAAGTCGTGGTTATGAAATTACATATCAAGATGAAGCAGAATTTTTTGACGAACAACCTATTAGTTTAAAAGTTGCTTTAAGACAAAGACTTCGTTGGAGTAAAGGACATTTAATGGCTTTTGTTGAATCTGGTCCACAATTATTTATAAATATATTCTTTGGGAAATTATTTATAAAAGATAATTGGGGTAAAGAAGAAAAAGAACGTAATATATTTAGTAAAATTGTTGAATCTATTAGACATAGATTTGCATCATATGATACATTAATGCAATTAACGCCTATTGTTGTAATTAACTTAGTAAGATGGCTAATAGTAAGTGTTATAATTTATGGATGCTATAGTTATACAAATGGTATAAAAAGTTTATATGTATTTGGTGGTAGTACTATAGTTGCTAAATTTTTATCATTTATATTTAATAAACCTTATATAAATATTAAGCCTGGTATAAAAGCATTTTTTGTTTCAATGTTAATAGCTATATGGTTAAGATTACTATACAGAATGGGCATTTATTTTGTAAATATGTGGAATGCAATTTATGTATTTATTACAGAAAGAAAAAGAATTAAGAAAATTCCATTTATGAAAAAAGTTTTATATACATTTACTTGGCCTACATTTGATATAATTGGTAGATATACAATATATTTAGCATTATTTGTTAAAGTTACGTGGAAACCTATTCCTCATGTAAGTAAAGTTACTATAGATGAAGTTGATACTTCAGATGGGGTGAAGTAATGAAAGAGTATATAGATCAAATATTTTATGAAGGTTTAGGATATAGTTTATATGTTCCTGTTGAAAAACTTATAAATAAAATCAATAATAAAAAATTAAGTAAAATTTTAATAAATACGTATAAATTTTTATATTTTGTGTTTAGTTTAATAATTGCTTTAATTATTTTATATGTTAAATTATCGTAAAGTTTAGTAAGAAGTAAAGTGCTAAACTTTTTTTATTTTTTATAATATGATATAATTTGGTGTGCGAGGGATATGTTATGAAAAAAAGAAAAGTAAATAACAAAAATATAAAAGATATATTTAATATTTCTAAAAGAAACATAGTTAAATATTTTAAACACAATAGATTATTCTTATCTTACTTATTATTAAGTTTTATAAATTGTTTTTTAGTAAGATATTTAACAGTTGGTAATTGGTATAATTATAAAACTTTATTTATAGATTTATCTGTTAATGCAATATTAGGTAGTTTTGTATATTTATTTAAAGTTAATAAACAATATTATTATTTAGCAGTATTAATGTTTTTAAATACATTTGTGTGTACTGTAAATGCTATTTATTATTCTTGGTATTCTTCATTTGCATCATTTAGTTTATTATCTGCTTTAGGACAAGTGGGTGAAGTAGGAGATGCAGTATTAGCAAAATTAAAGGTTATATATTTTATATATTTAATACCATTTGGATTGTTTATATATATAAATAGTAGATTAAATAAAAAAGATTATTTTTCATATATGAGAAAGATTGAAAAAGGAAAAATAATGTTTGTTTCTACATTAGTTATTTCTACTATACTACTAGGACTTAATATGGCTATGGTTAGTAGAGGAAGTTATAGTAGTTTACAAAAACAATGGAATAGAGAAAGTATTGTTAAAAGTTTTGGTATTATAATATATCAAGGTAATGATTTATTTCAAACTAGTTATAGTAAAATGAATAGTTTATTTGGTTATGATGAAGCAGCTAGGAAGTTTGTAGATTACTATAATAATAGAGAAGTAGAAGAAAGTGATAATAAATATACTGGAATGTTTGAAGGTAAAAATGTTATTATGATGCACTTGGAAAGTATGATGACTTTCTTTGTAGATTTAAAAATCAATGGAGTTGAAATTACACCTAACTTAAATAAATTAACTAAAGAAGGGTTATATTTTAGTAGTTTCTACCCTGAAATAAGTGTTGGTACTAGTAGTGATACTGAGTTTACAGTTAATACAAGTTTGCTTCCAGTATCTAGTGGAACAGTTTTTGTTAGTTATTACAATAGAGAATATGTAAGTTTAGAAAAACTATTGAGTGATAAAGGTTATTATACATTTAGTATGCATGGTAATAAAGCTAGTATGTGGAATAGAAATAAAATGCATCCTAGTTTAGGCTATAAAGATATGTATTTTGAAGATAAATACAATATAGATGAAGTAGTTGGACTTGGATTAAGTGACCATTCATTCTATAATCAAATTATGCCTATACTTACTGATATAGAAAATAAAAATACTAATTATATGGGAACAATCATAACATTATCTAATCATACGCCATTTAATGATTTAGAACATTATCCAGAATTAGATTTAACATATAAAACAACTAAATTAAATGAAGAAACTGGTGATGAAGAAGAAGTTGTATATGATTATTTAGAAGGAACTAAACTAGGTAATTATATTAAAAGTGCACATTATGCAGATATGGCTTTAGGTGAATTCTTCGATAGTATAAATAATAGTGATGTAATGAACAATACGGTATTTGTTATGTATGGAGATCATGATGCTAAATTAAATAAAAGTGAATTTAATAGATATTATAACTATAACTTTGAAACTGGTGAGATAAAATCTAGTGATGACCCTACTTATATAAATTATGATTATTATCAAAATGAATTAAATAGAAAAACACCATTAATAATATGGAGTAAAAATAAAAAATTGAGAACTGAAGTTAAATATCCAATGGGAATGATAGATGTTCTTCCTACAATTTCTAATATGCTAGGTATTAAAAATGTATTTGCATTAGGACATGACATATTTGAAACTAAAAATGATAATATAGTACCATTTCCAAATGGAAATTACTTAACAAAAAAAGTATATTATAATGCAAGTAAAGAAGAATATATGCCTTTAACTAATGAGCCTATAGATGAAAATTATATAAAAGAATGTAAAGATTATACTGAAAATATAATTGAATTATCTAATGATATAATAGTATATGACTTAATAAAGAATGAAAAGGATAGAATAAATAATTATGAAAAGTAAGAATAAGAAAAAAAATAAGAATTTATTTAAAAATAAAAAGTTTTGGTTGATTATAAGTTCTATAGCACTTTTATATTTTATAGGTGGAATAGTATATATAAATTTAGATAGAGATAGTGGTAATGTAAAAAATAATAAGAATTTAGATAAAGGAATATCTATTAAAGGTTTTGATTATATATTATATGAAGATGATATAGATATTTATAAAGATGAATTTAAAAGATTGAAGAAAAATTTAGAGAGTAGCAATATAAACTATACTGAATATGCTGAAAGTATTAGCAAAATGTTTGTTATGGATTTATATAGTTTAGAAGCTAAAAAAAATATGTATGATGTAGGTGGAGTACAATTTGTTTATCCTGATATTAGAGATAATTATAAATTAAATGTGTCTAATACATTATATAAATATATGAAAGATAACAGTGATGGTAAAAGAGAACAAGATTTACCTATGGTAAAAAGTGTTAGTATTAAAAATGAAGATGAAACTAAATATAAAATTGGTGAAGAAGAATTTGATGGTTATAAGATAAATCTTGACATAGAATATGTTAAGGATTTAGAATATGATAAAAGTGCTGAGATTATATTAGTTAAAAAAGATAAATATCTATATATAGTTGAAAAAAATTAGGAAGCATTTTGCTTCTTTTTTAGGAGGAATATAATGACTGATATTGAAATTACTAAAAAATTTAAAATGAAAGAAATTAGTGAGTTATGTGATAATCTTAATATAAAAGATTATGATATGTTTGGTAAGTATAAGGCTAAAATAAATAATATAGATGCTAATAAAAATGGTAAAGTTATTCTTGTCACAGCAATAAATCCTACACCTTATGGAGAAGGTAAGACTACTGTTGCAATAGGACTTCATGATAGTATGAGAAAATTAGGATATGACTCTATGTTAGTTTTAAGAGAACCGTCTATGGGACCTGTTTTTGGAGTTAAAGGTGGAGCAACTGGTGGTGGTTATTCACAAATAGTTCCTATGGAAGATATTAACTTACATTTTACTGGTGATTTTCATGCAATAACAAGTGCAAATAATTTAATAAGTGCATGTATTGATAATAGTATATATTTTGGTAATCCTCTTAGAATAAAAAAAGTATTATTTGAAAGATGTTTAGATGTTAATGATAGAAGTTTAAGAAATATTAATATTGGTTATGATACTAAATTTAATATAACAGCTGCTAGTGAAGTAATGGCAATATTTTGTTTAGCAAAAGATTTAGATGATTTAAGACAAAGACTAGATGATATTATTGTTGGAATAGATGAAGATGATAATGAAGTTTATTTAAAAGAATTAAATATAACTGGTTCTTTAATTGTATTATTAAAAGATGCTTTTAAACCAAATTTAGTTCAAACATTATATAATAATCCTGCAATTGTACACGGTGGACCTTTTGCAAATATAGCACATGGATGTAATAGTGTAGTTGCTACTAATATAGCTAAAAGGATATCTGATTATGTAATATTAGAAGCTGGTTTTGGAAGTGATGCTGGTGCAGTTAAATTTTTTGATATAAAATGTAGAGATAATAATATTAATCCATATTGTGTTTTGTTAGTTGCAACAATTAGAGCTTTAAAATATAATGGTAATAATTCGTTAAAAGATGGATTATGTAATTTAGGAGTTCATATAGAAAATTTATCTAAATTTAATCAAAATGTTATTGTTGTATTAAATAAATTCCCTGATGATTCAATAGATGATATTAATATAGTTCGTGAATACGTAAATAGTTTTAATATACCATTTACAGTTAGTACAGCATATATTGATGGAGAAAATGGAGCTAATGAGGTTGTTAAAGAAGTTATTAAATGTAAAGAAAAAGAATTGAATTTATTATATAAATTAAATGATACGCTTGAAGATAAAATAGATGTTATGTGTAAAAGTATTTGTAGATGTAATAAAATAGAGTATAGTGAGATAGCAAAAGAAAAAATAAAAAGATATTCTAATATAGAATATCCAATATGTATTGCTAAAACACAATATAGTATTAGTGATGATGCTAAAAAACTTGGTGCACCTAGTAATTATACTTTGACTGTTCGAGATATAAAAGTAAAAAATGGTGCTAAGTTTATAACTGTATATTTAGGTAATATACTTACTATGCCAGGTCTTTCAAAACATCCTAATGCTTGTAATATTGATTTAGTGAATGATGAAATAGTTGGAATATTCTAACTATTTTTTAATCTTCATCTAAATGCATTACTAAAATACCTATATTGATTAAACCACATAAACCAACTAATGAATATATTATTCTAGGAACAATAGATTCACTACCAAATAAAGCTTCAACTAAGTTAAAATCTAATAAACCAATTAAACCCCAGTTTATAGCTCCAATAATTGTTATGCATAAGCATATCTTCTGTAATGTATTCATTTTAACCTCTTTTCTGTTCTTATTATGCATAGATTAAAATAAATTATACATTTTTATTATAATTTAATTATTTATATTATTATTTAAACATAAAATCGATACTTTTAGGCATTCTTTAAGAAATAAATTTTATTTGTTATAATATATGTAGAAATAAAGGAGAAGTCTGTATGAATTATAGTTTAAAAGATTTTAAAAAAGAAATAGACAATATTGAAAGTGACAAAAATCATTATTTTTATAACACATTTACTTATGATAAAAAGAATAGAAAAATATTAAATGAAATTGATTTAAACCATAACTATCCTTGGATAAAAGAAATATGGGAAAGAAATAAAGAACGTTTAAATAGTGTAGCAATTAAATATAGAGGAAATACATTTACATATGAAGATTTTTTCTTAAATTCTTATAAATATGCAAAGTCATTAAAATCTTATGGAATAAAAAAAGGTGATGAATTTATATGCTGTTTAGAAAATACACCAGAGTTTCCATTTATTATGGGAGCTACTAGTATCGTTGGCGCAAAAGTAAATCTTTTATCTTCAGATATGGATAAAGAGTATTTAAAGCAAATTATTAATAATGCAACTTCAAATTTAATATTTGTAAGTGAAAAAAATATAGAAGAATTTAGTTATACACTTTCTGAAATAAAAAATAAAATTATTGTTTTAATTCCACTAGAGTTTTCAATTGGCAAAAATCAATTTAAAAATATAACAGACCAATATTATAAAGTAGATGAAAATAAAATTAATAGTGCAATACAAAGAATAGAGAAAGTTGTAGGAATAGATGAGTTTTTAAAAAATGGAGAAAAATACGAAGATACTGTATTTGAAAAAACAGGATTAGATGATGATTTCACTATAACTTATACAAGTGGTTCAACAAGTTCTAATAAACCTAAAGGATTAGTTCATAAAGTAAGAAGTTATATTACAATGGGAAGGTATCATGATTCAGAAATATCAAAAATACCTTCTATGAAAAATTTAACTATGCTTGCACTAGTAAGGACTATGAGTGATACGGATTTTATGAGTGCAATTTCAGATGTTTTTATGCAAAGCGCAAATGTAGCATTAGAACCAATAAATGATAAAGATTTTGTTTTAGAGTCAATACTAATGAATAAGCCTGCAATAGTTTTAACATCAAGGTCAGTATGGTTATATGTTATGAAAAAACAAATGAAAGAAGAAAAATATAAAAAGATAAAATTTCCATATTTAATAGCACCAATGTGTATTGGAGAACCGTTAGATGGAACAGAAGAAAGAATTTTAAATAAATGGTTTAGAAAATTAAAATCTGGTGTAAGTCTAACTCACACACCAATGTCTGTAGTTTGTATGAGTATAGCTGGTGGTGATTCAGAACATGGAGGAATTTTTGTTAAAATGTATCGTTCTATACAAAGTAAAAGGTTTAGTAGATTAGGATATAATGGACCAATTGGAATGAGTACATATGGTATGGTAAAAATACAATGCTTAAGAAAAGATGGAACTTATGCAGATTATTTAGAACCAGGAAACCTAGTTGCAAATTCACCTTGTACTATGCATGGCTACGTAAATAATGATGAAGCTAACAAAAGTTTTTACATAAAAGATGCCTACGGAAAAGAGTGGGCTAACTTAAATACTTATGGTTTTATTGATAAGTTTGGAAATATAAGTGTTAAAGGACGTATTAATAACGATGATAATGAAATACCAAATTATTTAATAGCAGATGAAATATTAAAAGATACAAAAAGAATTATGTCATGTGAAGTTGTAAATGTTCCGTACGAAAATAAAAAAGTATATGTAGCTCATATAGAATTTCAAATGTATAATAATTTCAACGAAAAAGAAATATTAAATAGTATATGTAAAAGATGTGAAAAAAAATTCGGTTTTGATATTTTAAATAATTTATATTTTAGAATAAGAGATAATGAAGAATCTTTTCCAATTACTCCTACTTTAAAAAGAAGTTTTAAAGCATTAATAGATGAAGGAATAACAGATAAATGTATAAGTGCAATAAAAATTTATAAATAAAAAATAAAAAATAAAATTGATAACTTTATCTTGATAAAAAATAATGATATAATGTTAAAGTAAGGTGTTGGTTAGATGAATAATAGTGCATATTTTATAATATTGAGTTTATTGTATATATTATTTTTGAATATTATAGTTTTAGTAAAAAGTCACATAGATATAGTAAAATTTAATATTTTTAAAAACATGTTAAAGCTGAATGCAATTGGTCTTATACTAGAATTATCTTGTATTTATAGAGGAATGCTGTATGGTGCAAATGACAATTATAATTTATTATTTAACAAAATGTACTTATGTTATCTAATTTCATTTTGTTTCATATTTTATTTATATATTTTAAGTATTGCAATAGGTGATAAAAAATACAAACAATATAGTAAAAAAATTAAAACAATATTAACTATTTCTATTTTAACTTGTTTTACAATAATTTTTAAAACATCTATAAATATTAATACTATAAATTATTTTTCGTACGGATTATCAGTAAATTTTGTATACTTTATATCATTTATTATAATTGTTTTAGCAATTCTAACTTTAATAAAATATAGAAAATCATTTAGTTTTATTAATTATTTGCCATTAATTATATTAATTGTAGGATTAACGATAATAGCTATAATTCAAAAAATAATACCATCATTAACATTAATAACTACAATTGAATCATTTGTACTTTTTGTAATGTACTTCACAATAGAAAACCCAGATATGAAACTATTAGAAGAATTAGCAATAAACAAAAATTTATTACAACACAGCAACGAAGAAAAA
>CAKOHQ010000043.1 GCA_934085875.1 uncultured Bacilli bacterium
ATTGATTATATTGGACTATGGGAAGAAATTCATAATCAAGATTTTAATTTGGTCGAATTCGACCAAATTAAAACTGAGTACGGTAGAAACTCGTTTGCAATGTCACCAACACAATGGATAAAAAGAACTAAAGCAATAGGAATAATTTCAAAAGGTGGGAGATATAGTATTGGAACATATGCTCATCCAGATATTGCATTTGAATTCGCAAGTTGGCTATCTCCAGAGTTTAAATTATATTTAATAACTGAATTTGAGAGATTAAAAATCAATGAAGCTTACCAAGAAAAAATAGATTGGCAAGCAAATAGAATTTTATCTAAATTAAACTATGTGGTTCACACTGATGCAATAAAAAACTACATTGTTCCAACACTTACAGAAGCACAAAAGAAATTTGTTTATGCTGAAGAAGCTGATGTTTTAAATGTTGCTTTATTTGGGATGACAGCAAAAGAATGGAGAGAAAGAAATCCAATACTTGCTAAAAATGGAAATATAAGAGATTATACTGATTTGCTTCATTTAGTGATATTAAACAATCTGCAAAACACAAACGCAGAACTAATTGAAGAAAAAATACCACAGGGTGAAAGATTAGTAAGACTTAATCATTCAGCAAGAAGACAAATGAAAGTATTAAAAGATAATAAAAATATAAAAGATTTAGAGTTATTACAAAAACAAGTTAATGAAGAAAATAATTTAATAACTAATTAAAAAGTATCATAAGATTCGTTGATACTTTTTTTGATGTGAAATTATAATAAATCAAAAAAATAAAAATGATAAATTAATTAGTATAAAGAAATGGGGGATAAAATTTAACAATGTTATACAGACTTTTTAATTTTGAAAAAATATATTTTGTATGTGTTCCAAATAACATAAAAATATATCGTATTGTGCGTTGACAGGAACTAACTCTTTATAAAATAAGAAAAATAAATTTTAAAACTTATATAAAACAATAATAGATTTAGTACAACAAAAAAATTATTTCAAACTAGATGATTAAGTAAAAGGATAAATTTAATAATTCACCTAGTTTTTTTATTGTTATAAATTACAAAATCATATATAATTATTATAGGAAGAAGGTCAAATAGTGAAAATAGATAAAAAAACAATTATAATAATTTCTGTAATATTATTAGCATTAATAGCATTCTTAGGAATAAAAAATAATAAAAAAGAAGACGCAGGAAAAATAAATGTAAAAGGAAACAATGTTAAAATAGTTGCAAACGAAATAAGTAAAATCGAATTAGAAGAATATAAAAATGATGCTTTGACAATGAAAAAGCCAAAAGATTGGAAAGTATCAAGTGCTGGCACAGGAATGTATTACGCAATAAGTATATATGATGAAAAAAATCCTATAAATAAAATATTTTTAATGTTAAAAATTCAGCCATTATTAAAAAGTGATGCAAGTAAAAAATATTGGCAAAATTATGCATCTTTAGCAAAATCAGACCAATACAAAATATTCTCAACAGCAGTAGTGTTAAATAATCCAACAACAAAAGAATTTTATACAAAATTCAATGACATTACTTCATATTTAAATAATATAGATGCAACATATAACAACGTAAATTTCCCACAATTAAATGAACTTAATGTTATAGAAGAAACAAATCTTAATAGCAATTTCAAATCAATTGCCTTAGACGATAAAATTTTAAGAGCAACATTTAAAGGTGAAAATAATACAGATGGAGAAGGTATGTTTAGTGCAAGTGTGGTAAATTTTGGTGATAATTACATGAATGGTATAGATACAACATACTACATGGTATATAACATTATGTCTATTACATCAGAAAAAGATAAATTTATAGATTACAAAGATTTATTATTAGAATCAATTAACTCAATAGAATTCACTGATACTTATGTAAAAAAGACAATCGATGATGGAAATGCACAAACAAAACAAGCTCTAGAATTAAATAGACAAATACAACAAGCATTTGATTCATATATGAGTGCTTGGGAAAACAGAAGTAAAACTTACGACATAATGAGTCAAAAACAAAGTGATGCAACTTTAGGATACGAAAGAGTTTATGATACAGACACTGGAGAAATATATAAAGCCTATAATGGATTCACAGACGATTATGATGGAGAAAAATATAAATCAATTTCTGAAGAAATGTATACAGAAAAAACAAGTGGATATATAGAAAAAGATTAAAAATAAATTAACTCTAAACGCAAAGAATATTCAAGCAATATTCTTTTTATGTTATAATAAAATTAACAAGAAAGTGAGTACAAAATGAATAAAGAAGAAGTATATAATTTTATAAAAAATAAAAATATTTGGTACGAAATAACAGAACATCAAGCTGTATATAATATGGAAGAACTATAAAATATAGATTTACCATATAAAGATAGAGATGCAAAAAATATATTTGTTAGAGATGACAAAAAGAAAAATTACTACTTAATCACAATAAAAGGAACTAAAAGAATAAATTTAAAAGATTTTAAAAAGAAATATAATACAAGAAATTTAACTTTTGCATCACCAGAAGATTTAAAAAATATATTAAATCTAACTCCAGGTTCAGTATCTCCGCTAGGTTTACTAAATGATAAAGAACACAAAGTAATATTTTACATAGATAAAGAATTATTAAATGATAATAGCATCATAGGAGTACATCCAAATGATAATACAGCAACTGTATGGTTAAAAACAAATGACTTAATAGACATAATTAAAGAACATAAAAATTTAGTAAACATAGTAGAATTATAAAGGTACAGTTATGAATGAAAAAGAAATCTTAATAAATAACATAAATAAAATTCATACAACTAATATGGGCTTAGATAGAATAAAAAAGAATTTAAAATTAGATAATCATGATATTATAGAATATATAAAAAATATTATAAAAAACAAAGACACAATAATATATAAAAAAGGTAAAAATTATTATTGTGAAACAGATAATACAATAATAACAATAAATTCATATAGTTATACAATCATAACTGCTCACACAAAAAAGAAAAGAGGATAAATAAAATGATAAAAACAATAAAAAGTAATTATTTATGGATTATATTTTTTATATGCGTTTTACTATTTCTAGCACTTGCAGAAGATGTATTCACACATGAAATAATGAAGGGTGACATAATAGGATACAATTTAGTCAGCAAATACTTAATCAAAACAAACATTACTCCAATAGTAAAATACATAACGTGGTTTGGTAGTGCAACTTGTCTAATAATAATTAGTCTATTTACATTTATATTAAAAAATAAAAAAATAAGTATATGCATTTTATCTAACTTAGTAATCGTGACTTTATTAAATCAATTATTTAAATTCATATTTGAAAGACCTAGACCAACAGAATATAGAATAATCACTGAAACCGGTTATAGTTTTCCATCAGGACATTCTATGGTAAGTATGGCATTTTATGGTTATATAATTTATTTAATATATAAGAATGTAAACAACAAATATATAAAATGGCTAGTTATATCAATATTATCACTATTAATAATAAGTATTGGTATTAGTAGAATTTATTTAGGAGTACATTATACAAGCGATGTTTTAGCAGGTTTCTTAATCTCAATATCATATTTAATAATATATATAAAATATACAAAAAAAATTATAGATAAGGATAGTAATTATGAAAAATAAAAGATTAATTAATAGTTTTAAATATGCATTTACTGGAATATTTAGTGCATTAAAAACAGAAAGAAATTTAAAAATACATATATCGATTGCAACACTAGTAATTATATTTGGAATAATATTTAAAATAAGTAAACTAGAATGGTTAATATGTTTAATATGCATAATGACAGTTATCTCATCAGAATTAATAAATACTGCAATAGAAACAACGATAGATATTGCAATGCCAAATAAAAATGAACTAGCTAAAAGAGCAAAAGATATAGCAGCATCTAGTGTACTAGTACTAGCAATTATATCAGCAATAATAGGTTTAATAATTTTCGTTCCCAAAATAATAATGCTATTTAAGTAGTATCTAAAAGAGGAAATAATATATGAAAAGATGTAATTGGTGTAATACAAAAAATCAAACATATGTAAATTACCATGATAATGAATGGTGTAAATTAAATACTAACGAAAAATATTTATTAGAAATGTTAATTTTAGAATCTTTTCAAGCAGGACTATCATGGGAATGTGTATTAAATAAAAGAGAATATTTTAAAGAAGCATACGATAACTTCGACATAGATAAAATAATAAATTATGACAACAAAAAAATAAACGAACTTATTAATAATCAGAATATTATAAGAAATAAATTAAAAATAGAAGCTAGTATTAACAATGCAAGAATATTTAAAGAAATAGAAAAAGAATATAAAACATTCTATAATTATCTAACAACATTTACTAATAATAAAATATATTATGAAACAAATAAAACAAGTTCTGAATTATCAGATAATATATCAAAGGATTTAACAAAAAGAGGAATGAAATTTGTTGGTACAAAAATAATATATTCATACTTACAAGCAATAGGTATAATATATTCACATGACAAAGATTGTTTTATGTATAAAATAGAAATGAAGGTGTAAAAATGATTTATCCAAAATTTATAAAAGAAAATAGCGTTGTAGGCGTACCAGCACCATCAAACGGAGCAGGTTCAATAGATAAACAAAATAGAATATTAAATGCAAAAAAAAGATTAGAAAATTTAAATTATGAAGTTATACTTTCAAAAAATGTTATGAAATCAGATAAAAAAAGAAGTGCAAACTATAAAGTAAGAGCAAAAGAAATAAATGATATGTTTAAAAATAATAATATAGACTTATTAATGTGTGCTTCAGGTGGAGAATTCTTAGTAGAAATATTACCATATATAGATTTTGATATAATAAAAAATAATCCAAAATTTATTACAGGATTTTCTGACCCAACAGGACTACTTTACCCAATAACAACCAAGTTAGATATTGGAACAATATATGGAACTAACTTTTCATCTTTAGGAAGTGAACATCTTCATAGAAGTGAAGAAGATTTCCTAAAATTAATAACTGGAAACTTAGTAGAACAAACTAACTATGATATGTATGAAAATGAATATCAAGAAAGAATAACTGGATTAGAAGACTATAACTTAACAGACAAAGTATATTGGAGAACATTAGATAATAAAAGCGTAGATATAAAAGGAAGAATTATAGGTGGATGTTTTGATTTAATAAGTGAACTTGCAGGAACAAAATACGATGGAATAAACGAATTTAATGAAAGATACAAAGATGATGGAATAATATGGTATTTTGATAACTGCGAAATATCTATGGAAGAAACAATACGTACCTTATGGAAATTGAATGAACTAGATTATTTTAAATATACAAAATGTATAATATTCGGAAGATTTGGAACAGACCAAACATGTTGTGATTATGATACAAAATCTTGCTTAAAAGATAGTGTAATCTCAAAACTAAACATTCCTATAGTGTATGATGCAGACATATCACATAAAGGTCCTTGTCTAAATATAATAAACGGAAGTATTGCTAATATAAAAGTTGAAAATGGAAAATCTAGTATTTCATTTGAATTAAAATAACAAAATTTATTGACTTAGAATAATCTTATATCTATAATATAAAAAATTAAACAAAGAGAAAGAAGTTTGAGATTAGTGGAAGAACATAAAATTATAGAAAAAAGTATAATAAAAAAATATAGAAAAGAAATATGGAGCAAATTTATACGTGCTGTAAATGATTACGAATTAATAAAAGAAAATGATAATATTATGGTTTGTATATCAGGTGGGAAAGACTCATTTTTATTAGCAAAATGTATTCAAGAATTAAAAAGACATGGAAAAATAAATTTTAATGTTAATTATGTAGTAATGGATCCTGGATATAAAGAAGAAACAAAAAATAAAATAATAGAAAATGCAAAAAAATTAAATATAGATATAAATATATTTGAAACAGACATTTTTGAAGTGGCAAATAAATTAAATAAAGAACATCCATGTTATATGTGTGCAAGAATGAGAAGAGGATACTTATATAACAAAGCAAAAGAATTAGGTTGCAATAAAATAGCATTAGGACATCACTTTGATGATGTAATAGAAACAACTTTACTTTCAATGTTTTATGGTTCAGAAATAAAAACTATGATGCCAAAATTACATTCAGATAACTTCCCTGGTTTAGAATTAATTAGGCCACTTTATCTAGTAAAAGAACAATCAATAATATCTTGGAAAAACTCAAATAACTTAGCTTTTATAAATTGTGCTTGTAAATTCACAGAAAGAACTGCAAATAGTACAGAAAATATTAGCAAAAGAAAAGAAATGAAAGAACTGATACAAAGTTTAAGAAAAGTAAATAAAGATATAGACTATAACATATTTAAAGCTTTAGATAACATTAATTTAAACTGTGTACTAGGTACAAAAAAAGACGGAAAATATAAATCATTTTTAGAAGATTATGATAAATAATTTTCTTTTTTTAATTATAGAAAGACTTGAAATAAATGAATAATGCCACCTTAAAAGAATTTATAAATTAAAAGAAATTAAGTATCAACTTTTTTTTAAAAACTGAATATTTATAGTAACAGCAGAATAAAATCTACTGTTTTTACACAATAAAAAAACTTTTGACAAGTTTTGTCGAAATACTTTATTTATATTTAAAACTATTGTAGTATATCTAATCGAACATTCATTTCTTAGTGTCTACCTACAACTTTTTAAGGAGGTAGGTTGATTATATGACAAATAAATCATTTATTTTAAAAATGTTTGATAAATTTATAATAATAATCAAATTGGTTATTTTATCTAAACTACTCTTCAGGGGGTAATTGGTTAAATATTAATTAGACACTAGTATTTTTTATAGTCCAAAAAAAAGGACACGTAATAAATACGTGTGTCTATTTCAATACAGGTAGACATTCTGTAAATGAATGTTCCCTAATTAAATTTTATCACAATAATAATTTGTGTCAATATATATATTACATTCATTTTAAAAAATTTACCATATAGACAAAATCAAAAAAATACTATATACTAAATATAGTTATAATCTAATAGGGAGGATAGGTTTTTAGTTTATAATGAGCGCCAGAACTAACAATAGTTGACGAGGTTAGTAGTTATCGAAAATTCGGCGGATGCTACTACGGGTTAAGTACTCGATAGATATATAACAAAAAATAAAATCAATATTATAACAAAATATATATCATCTTTACTTATATAGAAGGAGTTATTATGTGTGGAATAATAGGATATATAGGTAAGGAAAAAAAGGCAATCAATGTAATTATTAATGGTTTAAAATCTTTAGAATATAGAGGATACGACTCTGCAGGAATAGCAGTATTAGAAGATAATAAAATAAAAATAGTAAAATCCTCTGGAAAAATAAAAAATTTAGAAACAGAAATAAAAGATTTAAAAGAATCTAATATAGGAATTGGACATACAAGATGGGCTACTCATGGAGAACCTAGTTTTAAGAATGCTCATCCTCACAAAAACGGAAATATTACTTTAGTACATAACGGAATAATTGAAAATTATGAAGAAATAAAAAATGAACTATTAAAGGATGGATATAAATTTATATCAGATACAGATTCAGAAATAGCATGTGCATACATAGATAAAATATATAAAGAAACAAAAGATAAATTACAAACAATAAAATTAGTTCAAGAAAAAATAAGAGGAAGCTACGCATTTGGAATAATTTTTGATGATGAATTAGATACAATATATGCAACAAGAAAAGATAGTCCACTTATTGTAGCAACTAATAAAAATGAAAACTTTATAGCAAGTGATGTACCAGCAATATTAAATGAAACAAATAAATATATACTACTAGACCAACAAGATATTGCTGTAATAAAAGAAGATTCTATAAAAATATACGACAAAAATTTAAATGAAAAAAAATATGAAATAAAAGAATTTGAAGGTAGTAAAGAAGCGGCGTTAAAAAATGGTTTTGAACATTATATGTTAAAAGAAATATATGATGAACCAACACTAGTTAAAGAATTTATTAATTTATATTTAAAAGATGAAAAAACATTACTTACAAAAATACCAGATATAACAAAATATAAAAAAATAGAAATAGTTGCTTGCGGAAGTGCATATCATGCAGGATTAGTCGGTAAAAATCTTTTAGAAGAGTATGCAAATATTGAAACACATTGTTACGTTGCAAGTGAATACAGATATAGTAAACATTTCTTTGATAAAGAAACTTTAGTAATATTAATTTCACAATCAGGAGAGACAGCAGACACACTTGCAGCACTTAGATTAGCAAAAGAAAATAATATTGATACATTAGGTATAATTAACGTAGTAGGTTCATCCATTGCTCGTGAAGTAGATAATGTAATATACTTAAATGCAGGATATGAAATAGCAGTTGCAACAACAAAAGCTTATTTAATGCAAGTATTAGTTTTATCACTATTAGCCTTTGCTACTTCAATAAAAAAAGATTTATTAGATAAAGAATTAAAAAATAAAATTATAAAAGACTACAAAAATTTAGATAAAATACTAGAAGAAGTCATCAATAATAGAGAAAAATATTATAATATAGCAAAAGAAATATATAATAAGAAAAACGTATTCTTTATAGGAAGAAAAATAGATGCATCATTATGTATGGAAGCATCTTTAAAATTAAAAGAAATATCTTATATGCATAGTGAAGCTTATGAAGCAGGCGAATTAAAACACGGAACAATATCTTTAATAGAAAATAATACTGAAGTAATATCAATTATAACAGATAAATCTATTGCAGAAAAAACTATAAGTAATATAAAAGAAACAATTGCTAGAGGTGCAGATGTTACTCTTTTAACAACAGATAAAATAATGAAAGAATATAAAAGTTCCAATTTTTATAACAATAAAATTGTAGTTCCTAATCAAACTGCATTCACAGAACCATTAATAATTTCACCAGCTTTTCAACTATTATCATATGAAATAGCAAAACTACGTGGTGAAGACATTGACCAACCTAGAAACCTTGCCAAATCAGTAACAGTAGAATAAAAATCTACTGTTTTTTAACATAATAAAAAAACTTTTGACAAGTTTTGTCGAATCACTTTATTTATATTTAAAACTATTGTAGTATATCCAATCGAACATTCATTTCTTAGTGTCTACCTACAACTTTTTAAGGAGGTAGGTTGA
>CAKOHQ010000044.1 GCA_934085875.1 uncultured Bacilli bacterium
TGATACTAGCCAAAATTTACTCAAATTCTTTTTACTTAGTTTTCAAAGATCATTTCGCACTTCTTCGTTAAGTGCATTAATAATATACCAGATTTTTTCGAACATTGCAAGTATAAATTTTAAAAAATTGTATTTTTTTGTAATTTTCTTACTTTTTTTCGGTACATGTATTAATATACAATAATTATATGCAAATGTAAAGTGCAAATTTCATTTTTTTATATAATTTTTTGATAAATATTAAAAATCACTTAAGTTTAAGTAATTTTAGTTCTTTTTGGTGACCCATATGGGGTTCGAACCCATGAATGTAGCCTTGAGAGGGCTATGTGTTAACCATTTCACCAATGGGCCAAATGCTTATAAGCATTTTTATTTTATCATATTATTTTTATTTAGTCACTTTTTTTAGAACATATTCTTTATTTTTATATTTCTTGTAGCAATAGTCAATATAATTTTTTATCTCTTTCATATTTTTTTCAATATCTTTTACTAATTCTATTTGATTTCTAGCTCTATATAAATTTTGATGTTCATACTCTATTTTAAAATATTCATCACCATTTATATAATCATTTAAAAATCTCATAGCTAACTCTAATGTAATAACAATTATTGATTCTCCCATTAATTTTACTTCATTTTCAGTAATATATTCAGCCATCTCGCTCATATACCCTTCAGTATAATATTTAAATCTTTCCATATCTATTTTTACTTTTTCTAAATCTGTTTCTTCTTCAGAGACTGAACTTGCTGTTGATCTTATGCCATCTCCGTAGTCAAAAAGTAAACTTCCTGGCATAACTGTATCTAAATCAATTACTGCTAAATAATCTCCTGTTGTTTTATTTATCATAACATTATTTATTTTAGTATCATTATGTGTTACTCTGTATGGAATACTTCCATTTTTTAATTCTTTAGTAATAACGTCACATAATTTTTTTCTTTTTATTATTTCGAAAATATCTGTATATACTTCGCCTACTCTTTTACCTTTATTGGACATAATATCCTTTAGAAAATTTTTATATCTTTTTTTTGTATCATGAAAATCTTTTATAATTTCTTCTAAAGTTTCTATTGGATAATCATCTAATAATCTATTAAAATTTCCAAATGCTTTTCCAGTATTATAAACTATTCTATTATCAAATGAATCATTATATGAAATTGAATTTTCAATATAATTATATATTCTATAATATTCTTCTTTGTTTTCACTATTAATTACTTTACATAATAAATTACCATTTTTTGTTTTTAATAATTCTAAAACTTTATGTTCTGTATCTTTATCTAATATCATTTTTGTTTTTAGATATTTTGTAACGTTATAAATATTATTCATTAAAACATTAGGATTTTTGAAAATATTTGTATTAATTTTTTGTATTAAATATCTTTGTCTATTACCATTATTATCATATTCAATTATAAATGTTGTATTAATATTACCAGTATTACATTTTTTAATACTTAATAATTGTCCTGGTATGTTATAATTTGTTAATATTTCTTCTATCATAATGCACCCCACAGATTCGTTGTTTACATTTAGAGTATAGCAATATTAGCTGTAGAAGTCAAAAGTTTGGTGAATATAATTTTGATTTTATCTAATAATAAATAACAGAAAGAAGGTTTTTATATGTTAATAATAGTTGGCTCTAGAAGAAATGGAAATTCATTAAAACTTGCAAATATTGTAAAAGAAGAATTAGAAAAAACGAGAATACATACTGATATAATAGTTCCTGGTAATCAAAAGATACACATTTGCACTGGATGTATGGATTGTGATTTGGATGGTGTTTGTGATTTTACTGATGACATGAAAAATAATATTGATTTAATAAAAAAAGAAGATTATTTGATGTTTATAACTCCTGTTAGGTGGAACTTACTAAGTGGTGATTTAAAAATATTTATAGATAGATTGAATCCAATGTATTCTAGAAACGAATTAAAAGATAAGAAAGTAATTTTAGTTTCCATAGGATGTAAGGATAATAGTTTATATAGTACTGAAGCTGGTATAACTAGTTTAAATAGTTTTGTTGAATCTGCTAAAATGAAAGTGGTATTAGAAAAAAAGTTTTATAATTGTTTAAATGGGGATGATATATTAGAGCAACAATATGAAATAGAAGATTTTTTAACTAAATTAAAAAAAGAAATAAGTTCTTAATTTATTTCTTTTTAAATACAAATAATTTACTAATAATATAATTTCCTATTATTACAAGAAATTGTGCTATTATTTTTCCTATTTTATCATTAAAGTGTAATACTGTTACAATTATAAACATGCATAACATATCTAATAGTAAAGTTAATATTCTTGAAGTTATAAATGATGATCCTTCTTTTAGCATATTTTTTTCTTTACTTTTAAAAACAAATATTCTATTTGTAAAATAGGCAAAAATTACCGATATAATCCAAGATATTATATTTGCAATTTGTAATTCAGTTGGTTGTTGTGGATTTAGGAAGGTTGAAACACAGATATAATATACTATTAAACTAATCATTGTAGTTAAGAATCCTACTATTAAATAATTCCATATTTCTTCATTTTTATGATATATAATCCATCCAAAATTCCAAAATCTTTTTATTGGATTTTCTTTTTTATTTTTATATTCATTATAATCATATATTTTATTCTTTTTTACTACATAAGATTTGTTTGCTAGTTCTAATAATGGTTTATCCGCATTTATATCATCTGAATACATTGTTTCTATTATACATTCAGGATATTCTTTGCTAATAAGCCTAACTTTTTCAACATTATGACAATTTACTCCATTATATTTTCCACTTTTTTTATCTACTGGAGATGCAAATAATTTTTTTATTCTATATTTTTTTGCGATTGGTTCTAGTAGAAAATATGGACTTGCAGATGCGATTATATCATTTTTGTGTAATTTTTTATTTTTATAAAAATCTTTTATATTTTTTTCGTGAATATTCCAAAACAATTCTAATTCATTATCAATGTTTTCAAATTTATTAAATATTTCAAAGAAACATTCTTTCATTGTTTCTTTTTTTATTAATTTTAGTTTATATTTAATTAAATAGAACAACATTTTTGGATAATGTAATATAATACTTTTTTTTCTTTTTGTTAAAAATTTTATAAAATCTATTGTGGAATCTCCATCATATATTGTTCCATCAAAATCATATACTTCTAATTTCATTTTATTTCTCCTTTATAGAAATATTTTTTACTTCATCATAAAATTCATCTTTTTGTACATTGTTTTGAAAATCGTCAAATCTTCTTATTATTTCATCATATTCTTCTTCATCTATTGTACCATATGAACAATATCCTTTTATTTCACTTTTATATATATTTTTTAAATTTATAAAACTAACTGGAGATTTTAAATTGTTTTCTAGATTTCTTCTAATTTTATAATGTTGACCTTTCAACTTATGAGAAGTTTTGGAACTAGAACTTGAAATTGTTAAATAATAAAAATCAGTTTCTGTCTTTTTTATTATTAATACTGGATGTCCCCTTAATGATAAATCTCTCTTTTTTTGATCTTTGTAAAATATATTTCTCAAAATTATTATGTCTTTTTCATCTGCAAACATTAGTATATCACCGTTGTCCCTTCATTATCTTTAAAAATGTAATATGAGTTATTTTCGTTGTATGTCAAAACTATATCATTCATTTCTTTTTCTGATAAATTTATATTATTATCTATAAAATAACAAATATTATTAATGATTTTTACTGTTTTTTTTGTGTCATTATTAACATATATATTATACATTTCTAATAAGTTTTCTTCATCAAAATTTGTTATAGAATTTATATATTCATATATATTGTTAACAAAGGATAAAATATTATTATAATCATTATCTTTTAATATGTGTTGTGACTTTATTAAGTTATAAATAATATATTGTGAACAATACAATAATTTATTTAATAGTATATTATCTTTACTATTATTTATATAAGAATTATTTTCATAAAACCATTGTTTGATTGAATCAATTTTCATTTGCTTGTTCCTCCTAAAATGTTTGTTTTAAAAATTTGTTACAAAGATACCATTTATTATTTTTATAGAGTCTTTTTCAGGATAAGATTTCATATTATTATAGTCTTTGTTATCTTTTATTTTATCTCTTTCTTCATTTGTTGCCCTATTCAAATATACTCCAAATTCATTATTAATCATAGTAAATATTTTTCTATCATTATTATATATGTATAAATCTTCGTATCCAATATATTTTCCACCCCATAATGATTGATCAAAAGTAATATTATCATTTATATTTGGTAAACAATGTAGTTCTTTATAAAAGTTACTATTTATTTCTCCTTTAAAAATAATTGGTATTCCATAGTAATATCCTTCAGTGCTTTCTATTTTATTTAATAAACGATTGTTAAAATTTTCTATATATTTATAATATGTTTCTTGTTTAAAATAATATTTATTTGTTGTTATAAAATTCATTATACCTATTGAAATTATTAAAATAACTATTACTGTATTTAAAAATTTAGCCTTAGTTTTATTATTTTTTTCATGTGGTTCTCTCCTTTATAATTATATCTCTTCTTAAATATAATATTTTTAATATATTGTGTCAATATTATTATTTGTATTTATTAATTAGTATATGAATTGTCGATTTTTGATAAGTTTTTATTAGTTTTGTCGAATCGCTTTATTTATATTTAAAAATAATATAGTATAACTAATCGAGCATTCATGTTGGTGTTTACCTTACTAACTGAGATTCTTTTTGAATTTGTAGGAAGTAGGTGGTAATGTGTTCAAAAATTTAGAAAAATTATTGAATAGAATTATTATTATTTTAATGCTAATCTTTTTAGATAAAGATTAGTTTGTATATAAAATAAAAAGACATCAGCCAACTCAGTTAGGGCCGATGTTTACTCAGTCAGGGTAGACATCCAACTTTCAGGGGGTTGAATGCTCACCTAATTAAATAATATCATTTGGCTATATGTGTGTCTATTGTTTTTTTCATAGTTTTATATAATGTTAAAATTTACTATTTTATAAATTGTCGAGTTTTGTTAAGTATTTATTAGTTTTGTCGAATCGCTTTATTTATATTTAAAAATAATATAGTATAACTAATCGAGCATTCATGTTGGTGTTTACCTTACTAACTGAGATTCTTTTTGAATTTGTAGGAAGTAGGTGGTAATGTGTTCAAAAATTTAGAAAAATTATTGAATAGAATTATTATTATTTTAATGCTAATCTTTTTAGATAAAGATTAGTTTGTATATAAAATAAAAAGACATCAGCCAACTCAGTTAGGGCCGATGTTTATCCAACCAGGGTAGACATTCAACTTTCAGGGGGTTGAATGCTCACCTAATTAAATAATAGCATTTGGTATAGCATGTGTCAAATGTTTTTTCTTTCATATTTTTATCATAACTAAAAAATGTTGATAAGTTATTTGTTATCAACATTTCTGTTTAATTTTTCTTTTAATATTACTATTAAATATTTTATATTATGTTTTATAAATCTTGTTATTCTTTTTGGTTCACTTGCTATTCTATATAACCATTCCAAATTCAATTTAATAAAAATTCTTGGAGCACGTTTTTTAGTACCACTTAGTACATCAAATGAACCACCTACTCCTATAAATATTCCTTTTTTGAAATCATTTATATGTTTATTAATTAATTTTTCTTGAAGAGGTATTCCTAATGCTAACATAACTATATCAGGATTAGTTGTTTTAATATAATTCATTACTCCATCTTTATCCTTTATATAACCATTTGTTCCACCAACTAGATTTATGTTTGGATATTTTGTACTTATAGCATTAGTTAGTTTATCCATTACATCTTCGCTAGCACCAAATAAATATACTTTATATTTATTTTCATTCGCTAATGTTAATAAATGTTCTGCTAAATCTACGCCTGTTATTCTTTCTTTTATATTATATCCTAATAAGTTGCTTGTTTTAACTATACTTATTCCATCTGGTACTATTAAATTATTTTTATTATAAATCATATCTGATATTTCAGAATCTTTTCTAGATAGCATATAAGTTTCTGGATTAGCTGTTATAATAAATTCTTTTTCTTTATTTTTTAATTTGTTTTCAATTAATTTATAACATTCTTTTTTTGTATTTATGTATAAATTAGTATAAATATTATTATGATTTATGTTTTTAAAGAAATTAATGTTTTCTTCTTTTATTAAATTATAATCGTATTGTCTTGATATATTTAAAGATTTTTTTTGATATTCTTTTCTTAATTTTTCATCATTTATTAGATTTTTTAATTCTTTAATCATTTCTTTTTCATTTCTATTTATTATCAAAATACCATTATCTTTAATTATTTCTTTTGCTCCTAATGCACTATCATACGCTATAAGTGGTAATCCATGGCTAGCAGCTTCTAAAAGTACTAATCCAAAAGATTCTTCAATTGATGTCATTATATATATAGATGATTCTTTGTAAATTTTATTTAATTCTTCTGTATTTTTAAATCCTAATAATTTAATATTATCTTCCATATTTAATTCTTTTATAAGATTATTTAAATTATCATACTCACTTCCAGTACCTACTATCGATAAAGTCCATTCTTTGTTATCTAATTTACTAAATAATTTTATTAAATCGTCATAACCTTTTACTTTTTCTAATCTTCCTACTGTTATTATGTTTTTATTTTTTAGATTAGATATTTTATTGTCTGATTCTATAGGCATGTTATTTGTTTTTATTTTGTATCTATATTCTGTAACTAATTCTTTATAATAATTAGTTAAGTAATTACTACTTGGCATTAAATAGTCAACACCTTTTAATATATAATGTAATTTATTTAAATATTTTGTATTATTGTTATGATAAATATGTTCTTCTGCTATTTTAATATTATTATATTCATTATTTCTTATTAATTTTTCTGTAAAATCTATTCTAGTTGATATAATAATTTCGCTATTACAATTTATCATTGATTTAGTAATTAATGTATGTTTTAAATAAAGTACTTTTATACTATATATACTTTGTTTTATTATGTTGATTATATTTTTTGAATGTAATGCTTCTTTTAATTCTTTTCTATTTGGTTTTATATTAGTAGTTAAGTATTTAACTTTTATATTGTCATTTAATTTAAAATCAGGTTTATCTTTTAATTTATATAAACTTATTATTTCTACATCATGTATTTCGCTTAATATATTTGCTTTTGTACAAATATTTTTTTCTACTCCTCCGTAATTTAAGTGTAAAGCATATATTGAAACTTTATTTTTTTTGATTTTATTATCTTTTTTATTTAATAAGTTTATTTCATTCATGGCAAGTAATAAATATAAGATTATATATATCGATACAGCAGGTGCTGCTAAAGTATGTCCGCTTATACAAGATATACTTAAAATTAGTCCTATCATTAATGTATAAAATATGGTATTTATATTTAATTTTCTAGATTGAATTAATTTTATTAAATAGTAAATGAAAGGTAGTAAAACTAACATTAGTGCAATAAGTCCTGAATGAAAGAATATATCTAATATATCTATTTCTATAAGTTTTGTTATTGCATAATGTTTTATTTCTGTAGTATTTGAATATCCTATTCCCAATAATAATACTTTTGTATTAAAATGTTTAGAATATATTTCATATGTTAATCTAAAATAAATATCTCTTGAAGATAACATTATCCTTCCATATTTTTTTATTTGTTTTACTAATTTGGAATCATTGCTTAGTTTATCTTCTTTTTCTATTTCTTTTCTTATTCTTCCATATTCTTCTTCTAAGAAACGTTCGTTTTTTTCTTGTTCAGTTACGGGATCTTTTCTCGGAGGCTCTGGTTTTACTTTAACGTTTTTTAATTTTTTTGGATCTTTTGGAATGTTATATTTTACATTATTAAGTGTACTACTATTTAATATTAAAAGTATAATACCTAAAAGAATAAATCCTATTTTTAAAGTTGTTTTTTTCTTTTTCTTAATTAATGATAATACCAATATAATTGTTGTTGTAATTATTATTCCTAATACTGAAACTTTAGTTCCTAAAGAGAATACCATTAAAATCATAAATATTATTAGAACTATATTAAATTTACTTTTATTAATTTTTGTTAATAAAAATGGGTATAGTAGTGTTAAAATAACTGATATTTCATTTGCTGAATTAAACCATCCTGAACTTCCTTTATAACCTTTGTAATTATAAGTACTAAATCCCGTATTAGTAATTAACGGTAAAAATAATAGTATTCCATATGTTATAAAATTTATTATTAATATTTTGATTACTTTTTCTTTATCAAATTTATGTTCATCAAAGAAACATAATAAACAAACTGATAGTATTGGAAAATACATTGTTTTAAACATATATATTGATTCTTTTATAAACATAGATATTGTTAGGTATTTTATTTTTGATAAAATATATGCTAGCATGTATATAAATATTAAAAGTATATATATTAATCCCTTCTTTTTATATTTCGATGTGGAAAAGATTAGAGTTATTAACATTATTGCTAGAAATAATAATTTGACTATTACTCCTATACTTACTGTAAGATTAAATAATCTTGTTGATATAGATGTTAGTAAATCTATAAGAGGTAATAATATCAAAAATATATATAATTTTTTGTTGTTGCTCATAAAGTACACCTACCTATAAATCATTATAACAAATATAAGATAGAAAAAAAATAGAATTGTTATAATCCTATTGAGTAAAAGTTCTTTTTTAATTTTTCTTAATAAATTTATTAATCTTGTATTTTTTTTATTTTTTAACATATTATATAATTGTACATTTTCATTATTTTTTAATTTTTTTAATAAAATCTAACATGCATTCAAAATTATTTGTAATGAACCCTTGCATACTTTTTTTATACATTACAATATTATCCTCTCCGTAATTACCAAATCGATGTTCCTAATATATACCCATAGATTTTCCTAGTTCAGTTGGCTCTTTATGTTTTTTACCATTTTCTATTTTTTCTTCTAGTATGTCAATACTAATTAACCATTTAAGTATTTCATTAACTTTTAAATCATTCATATTTTCATTTGATTTTAACGAATTAATAT
>CAKOHQ010000045.1 GCA_934085875.1 uncultured Bacilli bacterium
CAATACAACACTTATATTTTTAACAGATAATATTAAGAAAACCAAAAAATGTGTTAAATTAATTAATAATAAAGGTAATTTATTAGAATTAAATATGCCAGAAAAAGATAATTTAAAAAAGGAAATAATAAAATACTTAAAAGAAAAAAATTATAAAATAGATAATAACGCATTAGAACTATTAATAAATAGACTAGATAATAATTATGATTATATATTAAATGAATTAGATAAAGTATTAATAATGAAAAGAGATCATTTAATTAATATAAACGATATTAAAGAATATACAATTAATATAGAAAATATAGATATATTTAAATATGTAGATTTAGTTATAAAAAAAGATATAGAAAAATGTTTAGAAGAATTAAATATAATAATTGAAAATAATATAGAACCAGCAATTATACTTAGTAATATTGCTACACAATATAGATTAATATATAGCACTAAGAATTTGATTAAACAAGGTTTAACAGAAAAAAATATAGCAGATGAACTATCTGTTCATCCATATAGAATAAAATTAGCACATGATAATAGTTATAAGTATTCTAATGAAGAATTAAAAGAAAAATTACTTTATATTGGCGAATTAGATAGAAAAATAAAAGTTGGAGAGTTAGATAAGTATAATGCTTTAAAAATATTTATAATAAATTTATAAATGATTATTGTATTCGACAAAATAATTAAATTGGTTATTGTAATATACATAACTAGAGCTTTATTTTGTTTAGTGCTTACCTAACTATTTAATAAATAGAAGGATTGTGATGATAATGAGTACTAAGTTATTCATAATAAGAACAATTAATAGATTAATTGTTCTAGTCATATTAATTATGACTTTTATCCTCCTATACAAAGAACTTTAAAGTAAACTTATAAGCATTAATATGCTTGTTTTTACTAGAAAAGATAATATAATTTTATCATTTAATGAAAAAAGAATTGGTACAAAACTTTCCAATTCCTAGATTGCCATTTTTGCCCAATTCCATATTACCATTTACAATTGTAGGTGGAGGAGATGAAACGATAGAAAATCCATACACAGTTAAATTAAATTGAGTGGCAGACATTATTCGACATTAAATAAGATATTGTTGTGGTAATATATCTTTCGAACGTTTGAATTAATTTAAATATATTTTTAGTTAGTGTGATACTAATATATCTTCATAAAAAATAATGGCCTTACAATCTAAAAGGATTCAAACGTTCAAGAAATAAATTAGAGCGATTACTAATTTATTTTTTTTGTCTTATATGTTAAAATTATATTTGAAAGATGTGATAAAAATGTTTGATAAATTTGTACCAGATATATATTCTAAAAGTATATATACAATAGATTATAAAATGTTAAAAAAGAATAAAGTAAAATGTTTAATATTTGATTTAAATAATACTATTGCTCCTTTAACTTTAAAAAAACCTAGTAAAAAACTAATTGATTTATTTGAAGAGTTGAAAGATATGAAATTTAAAATATATATAATTAGTAATAGTACTAAAAAAAGAGTAGAACCCTTTAAAAATATATTATGTGTAGATTCTAGTTATTTATCTATGAAACCATCAACAAAAAAATATAAAAAAGTATTTGAAATAAATAAATACAAAGATAATCAAATTGCTTGTATAGGTGATGAATTAATAAATGATGTTTGGACTGCTAATAGAATGAATTTTGTTAGTATACTAGTTAATCCTATTGGAACAAAAGAATATGTTTCAACTAAAATAGGTAGAGTATTTGAAAACTATATAATTAATAAATTAACTGATAAGAAATTATTTAGAAAAGGTAAATATTATGAATAAAAAATGTATTGGTTGTGGTGTAGAATTACAATATAATGATAAAAATAAAATAGGTTATATACCAGAAAATAAATATAATGATAGTAATTATTGTATGAGATGTTTTAGATTAATACATTACAATGATATTACTACTAAAGATAAAGAACTAAGTACTAAATATATATTAGATAAAGTAAATAAAGATAATATATTTAAAATATATGTAATTGATTTTTTAAATATAAATAATAATACTATTGAAATATATAATAAAATAAGAGGTAATAAATTATTATTAATAAACAAAATAGATATGTTAGATAAATCTATAAATAAAAGGAATATAATAAATAATATTAAAACTATATATAATATAGATAATGTATTAAGTATAAGTACTTTAAATGATAATGATATAAATATGTTATTAAATTATTTAAATAAAAATAATATTAATAAATGTTATATATTAGGACCTACTAATAGTGGTAAAAGTACTTTAATAAATAAATTATGTAATAATAATAATTTAACTATATCTAATAAACGTAATACTACATTAGAATTTATTAGTATAAAGTTAGATAATATAAATATAATAGATACTCCTGGATTTTTAATAAGTGATTATAATTTAAAAACTAAATATAATCATATAATAAAACCTATTACTTATAATATGAAAGATAATGATATTATATATATTGATAAATTTTATGTTAAGTTTAAATATAAAACTAGTATTACAATATATTGTTATGAAAGAATAGATACTAAAAAGTATTATAAAGATATTAAATATGATTATAAAATAGATACTAATAATAACATAGATTTATGTATTAATGGATTTGGTATAATTAATATTAAAAATAAAAATAATATAGAAATATATAATTTAGATAAAGAATTAATTAGTATTAGAGAAAGTGTATTTGGTGGTAATAATGAGTAAGATACATGTAATGAGTGAAGTACTTGCAAATAAAATTGCTGCTGGAGAAGTAATTGAAAGAGTAAGTAGTGTTGTAAAAGAATTAGTAGAAAATAGTATTGATGCAAAAAGTAAAAGTATTAAAATTGATTTAGTTAATGCTGGTATTAAAAGTTTAACCATTACTGATGACGGAGTAGGTATGGAAAGTGATGATGCACTCTTAGCGTTTAGTAGGCATGCAACAAGTAAATTATTAAAGGATGATGATTTATTTTTTATAAACACATTAGGATTTAGAGGAGAAGCTTTGCCAAGTATAGCATCTGTTTCTAAAGTAATACTTAAAACTAGTACAGGAAATGCTGGTACATTAATTGAAATACACGGAGGAAAATTAATTAAAGAGGAGAAAAGTGATGCTAGAATTGGTACTACATTTACAGTAAGTGATTTATTTTATAATACACCTGCTAGATTAAAATATTTAAAAAGTGAAACAACAGAATTATCTAGTATAGTAATGTATATAGAAAAATTAGCACTAACTCATCCAGAAATAAAATTTACATTAACTAATAATGATAAAGTTATAGTAAGTACGAGTGGTTCTAATAATTTACTTAAAACTATATATGAAATATATGGATATTTAGTTAGTAGCAATATGATAAGTATTAATGCTAGTAGTGAAGATTATGATATAAGTGGATATGTTTGTAAACCTAGTATATTAAAATCTAATAGAAATCATATGACTACAATAGTAAATGGTAGAATAGTAAAAAATATAGAATTAAATAAAGCAATAAATGATGCATATTATACATATAAACCTGATATAAAATATCCAATAGTAGTAATTAATATAGAAACAGACCCTACTATAATAGATGTAAATATTCATCCTACTAAACAAGATATAAAGTTTTCTAAACAATATGAATTAAATGAATTAGTAACTAAAACTATAAAAGATGCATTATATAAAGCATTATTAATTCCTAAAATAGAAGTAAAAGAAAAAATAAGTGATAATGAAATAGGTATATTAAATGAATATAATAAACCTATTATAAATAATAATGAAGCAAAAGAATATGTCATTAATAAAAATTTAAAAATTTTAAATGATGAACAAGTAAAATTTGATTTTAGAAAAGTAGAGAGTAATGTAAATAGTAATGTAATTAAAGATAGAGTTAATGAAGATAATAAAAATGAAAAGTTAAAAAAATTAGAATTATATCCTTGTGGTTTAGTAATGGGTACTTATATAGTTTGTGAAAACGAAAATAATATGTATTTAATAGATCAACATGCAGCACAAGAAAGAGTTAATTATGAAAGATATTTAAAACATTTAAAAGAACAAGATATACATATAACAAATTTATTAATACCATATACTATTGAACTTAATCCTAGTGATTATATAAAGTTTAATGAAAGAAAAAAAGTACTTACTGATATGGGTTTTGGAATAGAAGAATTTGGTATTAATACAATCGTTTTTAAAAGTCATCCAAGCTGGTTATTACCTGGATTTGAGTTTGAAAGTATACAAAAACTTGTAGATTTAGTAATAAATGATTATAATATAGATAGGATAAAGTTTTATGATAGTGTTTCAAAAACTTTAGCTTGTAAGATGAGTGTTAAGGGAAATACTAGAATAACACAAGATGCTATGCAAACTATAATTGATGATTTAGTATTATGTGATAATCCTTATAATTGTCCTCATGGTAGACCAACTATTATAACTTTTACAAAATATGAACTTGAAAGAATGTTTAAAAGAGTAATGAATTAGAAAGGGTAGAGATATGAAAGAAATATTAAAAAATGATAAATCATTTTACTTTATCGTTGGGATAAGTCTTATAATTCCAATAATACTTGGTATAGTATATGTTTTTGCTACTTTATATATTAAATAAAAGAACTTAAGATTTATAATTTTTTCTTAAGTTCTTTTATTATTTTTTCTTTTTCTATAATTAAATTTATCATATACAGATTATATTCTTTATTTGTATCTTTTTCTTTAGATAAAAACATAGTTTTTAATAATTCTTCTTTTGCTTTATCATAATCTTTTGTTAATAGATACATTAAATATAATATATTATGTGCGTTTTTAGAAGTATTTAAGTGTCTATATGTAGATATTAAATAATATACTTCTTCGAAATTTCCTTTTTCTAATTCTACTCTTGCTTGTTTTAATATAGATTTATTATAATCATAATCTTTTGATTTTATATTAGTTTTATAATATCCTTTGTTTACTCTAATTAATTTATTTTCTTCTACTAATTTTTTTATATCATAGTTGTTTAAACCCATTTGTTTGAGTGTTGAAGTGCTTATAAAATTTTGTCTATTTAGTTCTAAATATAAATCATTTATATTAATATTTTTCATAAATTTCTCCTTTTGTTTTGTATTATATCATTTATATTGAAAAATCAAAATTAAATTCTTTCATTTTGTAAAAAAATATAGTAAAATATAATAGTAGGTGATAACATGAATATTAAAAATCAAAAATTATTTTTTATTTCTTTAATTGGTATAGTTGTTGTATCAATAGTATTATTGACTTCTTATGCTTATCAAACTTTAGAAGTTAATAAGAAGAATGGTAGTAATGATGATTTAACTGTTAATGCAGGTGTATTAGATGTTAGTTTTAGAGTTAGCAACAGAATTAACAATACAAATACTAAATTTTATGATACTTATAAGCTAAGTGATTATAGTGAGTTTGTTATAGATAATACAAAGAGTTCACAAGATGCTAGTTATATGATTAGTATAGTTGATATGGAATATAGTAATGTTTTAAAAACTAGTGATTTTAAGTATACAATATATAGTGTAAGTAATGATGAAATTATAGATGAAGGAGATTTTTCGTCATTGAGTGGTAATACGATAGAATTATCCCAATATAGAACTATAAAAAAGAATAGTTCTGAAATAGTTAGATTATATTTATGGTTAAAAGAAACAAATGAAAATCAAAATGGTTTAATGAATAGCAAGTTTAAGGGTGTGATTGAAATTGTTTCTAGATTCGATAATGAAGTTAACTTTCAATCTGGAACTCTTGCTTATTCAATTTTAAATAATGCTAAAAATAGTAGTGATGCAACTAGAACAATTTATAGGAAAAATCCTTTGACAAAGCCAGCAGAAGAAATTAGTTCAACAGATGAAAAGGTATTGTCAGTTACAACAGATGATTATGGAAAATCATATTACTTTAGAGGAAATGTAATAGATAATTATGTAGATTTTGCAGGAATGTGCTGGAGAATAGTTAGAATTATGGGGGATGGAAGCATAAAATTAATACTAGAGGATCAGGATAGTACATGTGCTACAAGTAATGGAAATTGGAATATACCAACTAAAACTGGTGGAACTACAACAAAAGGTAATTATGGTTATGATGAATATGTAATCAATTCATTAACTGCAACAGACGGAACAAAAAATTCAAGCATATTATATATAATGAATTATTTAAATGGTAAAACAAGTAAAACACTATCAATGGCTTATGCATTTGAACAATTTCAAAATGGTTCTTTATCAAATTATTTATCTTATTTAAAAAAAGGTGATTGGTGTTTAAATAATAAAGCTTATGCAATAGAAAATAATAATTCAACTGCTTTAACAAATACAGAGATATCAGACAAACAAATTAAAGGAACATCATTTTATTATGATTCTTATGTTCGTTTATATAGTAAGACAACAAAAGAGCCTACTTTAAAATGTAATGGAACAAACATAAGTGAATTTGCTGATAGTACAGATATGTATGTAGGAGCATTGACTGCGGACGAAATAGTATATGCAGGTGGTAAAATTTATACAAATAATTTATATTATTATTTAATAAATGATTATCAAAAATCAAATGGTTTATACTTTTGGTCTTTGTCATCTGGTCAATTCATTAAGTATTACGCTGATGCTTTGGGTGTGGGCATAAATGAAGGTGTCGTAAATGCTAGTATCCATAATGCTAGTACTTATGGCTTCCGCCCAGTTATAACGCTTTCATCTGGTGCTGGAATTACTGGTGGAGATGGAACAAAAACAAATGCTTACGTAGTAGGATAGTGAAATTAATTTTTTAATAATTCATATATTCTATATAATAAAAATAAAAAATGAATTTTTTTAGGGAGGTTAATTGTGAAAAATAAAATACAAAAATATAGTGATTCATTAAAAGAATTAATACCTTATATAATAATTATTGGTTGTGTAATACTTATTAGAACATTCTTATTTACTCCAATTAAAGTAAATGGGACAAGTATGGTTAGTACATTACATAATGGTGATACAATGATACTTAATAAAATAAATAGTAAAGTTAGTACTATAAAAAGATTTGATATAGTTGTTATTAAAACTGATCGATCTTATTTAATTAAAAGAGTTATTGGATTGCCTGGAGAAAATATAAAATATGAAATAAAAGAAAATACAGGTATATTATATATTAATGGTAAAAGAGTAAAAGAAGAATTTATTGATGATGATGTAAAATTGAATACATGTAATAATGATAGTATGTTATGCAAAGATGGTATAACAATACCATCTGATAACTATTTTGTTATGGGTGATAATAGAGGAGATTCTATTGATAGTAGAATTATAGGAGTTATAGATAAAAAAAATATTAGAGGAACGACTAATTTGATAATATTTCCAATAAAACATTTTGGTATTGTTAAATAAAATATATTTTGGAAGTTGCTGTTAAAAATGAATCTATGCAACGAAGATTTAATGAGTATATATGAACTAATTGGTATAGTTTTTAAAATATTAAAAATCTCTATACCATTAATTATTATAGTTTTTGGAATATTAGATTTTTATAAAAGTATAGTTAGTGTAGATGACATAAAAATAAAGAATAACGCTATTATATTATCAAAAAGAGTTGTTGCTGGTATTTTAATCTTTCTTACTTCTAAAATAGATTTATTTTTAGAAAATGATAGAACTTATATTAATATTGAAGATTTATGTTATTATATGAGATGTAAGTATGAAAAAGGTGATGTTGTTTGCTGTTATATCTAACATAGAAGGGTATCCATTTATAGAAGTTGTTGAAAGTGATTAAAAATAACCTCATTTCTAATAGAAGTGAGGTTTTGTTGTTTTGAATTAATTATGTAAACTTTTTTGTAACATACAATGACATTTAAGACTGTATATGATATACTTTTAATAGATTTAATTGTTTAAAATATTTATTTATTAAAAAAAAATAGAATTTTAGATAAAAATATAGAAATGTAGGTAGCAATGAAGGAAATTGAAGATAAATATGAAAACAATACTTTTGAGAATATAAAGCATATTGATGAGGATGACAATGAATATTGGTTTGCCCGTCAATTACAAAAAGTTGCGTCCTCTGTTGGTGTTAAAAATATGGCAGAATTTCATAACGCTGGATGTAAAAGATTATATAATGGTGAAATTGCCGAAGATATATTTAAAAGAAAAAAATTACGTTATCGAGAAGATATTTTAAATAATATGAATGAAGATGAGTTAGTTGCTAATTTATTTAGAATAAATCAAACTAAACAAAAGCTTTTAAGAGATAATGTATAAGGTGAAAAAGAAGCGAAAGACTTACACTATGAAGTCGGTAAAAAGGTAAGAAAGGCAATCGCTGATATCGGTGGCATGATGCCAGAAGAAATGCAAACACCTAAAAAGAGTTTAAAAGAACTAGAAAGAGAAAAGAAACAATTGGAAGCAAAAGAACAAAAGAAACTTGAAGAAACAACTAAAATGTTATAGATTAGAATTAAAAAATAAAGTAAAATGTATTTATATTGATAAGAATAAAAATGTTAAAATTGATTTTAAATAAAAAAATTAATAGAAAGGAGAATAATATATGGGCAATAAAAACTTACAAATAACTAATCATGACTTTCTAATATATAGAGATTCAAACAATGATATTAAGGTTAATGTAATGTTAATAAATAACGATATATGGCTTACTCAAAATTTAATTGCAGAATTGTTTGGCGTAGGTAGAAGCACAATAACAGAACATATTAATAATATATTAAATAGTGGTGAACTTGATGAAAATAATACTGTCGGAAAAACCGACGTTGATAATTCTAAAAAACCTGTAAAGATATATAACCTTGATATGATTATTGCAGTTGGATA
>CAKOHQ010000046.1 GCA_934085875.1 uncultured Bacilli bacterium
ACTCGTTCGATAAAGTCGATAAAAGAATCCTTATCTTCTTTTGATAAAATATAATTATCCTTATTTAATTTAGATACTTTTAGTTTATCAATTTTATTTTTTATATCTTTAGAGTTTTGTTTTAACTCTGAAGATTTTTTATTTGCCCGTTTTAAGTTTTCAGTATTTTTTTCAATTTGTTTTTTCATTTCTATATAGTTATCCATATCAGACACATGAATATCTCTATTTCTACCTTTTTGTTTCTGTTTAAGGGTAGAGTCTAAACTATATACTTGATTAAACTCTTCAATACATAAAGTTCTCATTTTATCTTGTAATTGTATTAAAGATTCTTTAGTAAATACATCAGATTTACCAACTTGTTTTTCCATTCCATTTTTATTCTTATATTTAATTGGAACACCAACATTATGTAAATGTGGACTTGTTTCATCATAATGGATTATAGCACTAGCTACTTTAAAGTTAGGAACAAGCATTTCTATATCATCAACTTGTTTTTTATCGTTAGATATTATTTTTAAAATGGTTGTATCTCTCCAATTTGTTTTACCTAATACTTTTTCCTCATTATAAATTTTTGCTATTTTAACATAAGTACAACCTTCAAAATATAAATCAAATATTCTTATAATAATATCTTTAGTAAGTGGATCTGGCACTAATAATCTATCTACATGTTTGAGTCAAAAATACTAGTTCAAACTAATATCTTTGACTCCGCTTAATTTCATATTATATTTTTTATTAATTGCGCTTTTGACCATAGTGTACCTCCTTTTTAATAAAAGACGGATACTGCTTGTCATTTATTGGTTTTATATAATATACTTAAAAGTTCATTTTGTCAATTCCCTGATTATGGTATAGATATTAGTTGTGTTTTAAATAGTTTTCTAATTGAGATAATTTAATCTTATTATTTAAGTTTTCGATAAATATCTCATTAGAATAATTAAAAGCTAGAAAGGTTATATCATTAATTATAATTCTATGTGGCTCTAGATAAGTAAGATTTGTTTTATCAATAGTCCTCAAATTGCCATTAATAATAATTGGTTTAACTCTACAAAACTCACAAATAAATTCTAATCTCTTTTTTAATAATTCTTCCATTCTAACTTCTTGTTTGATAACATTTACCATTTTAATCAATCCTTTCTTCGAAAGACTTTTTTCTAAACAAGAAAAAAATCAATCCTAATTTAGAATTGATTGTCTATTTATTCTCGATACTTATAAATAAGTTCGAGCAGATTTCCCTATGGTGCTCCTGGTCGGACTCGAACCGACACGTTCTTGCGAACACTGGATTTTGAGTCCAGCGCGTCTACCAATTCCGCCACAAGAGCAAGTACAATATGATTATAGCATATACTTTTAATATATGTAAATCATTTTATATATACTTCTAATAAATTTATCAAATCATAAACTTGCAAAGAAGATATAATACACCCCTTAATATCATTTATAGATATATTAATACCCATTATCTTATTGCTAGACAAATCTATATTCTTTAATGAAGTATTTATAATTTCACTTTTAGACATATTATTATTAGAAAAAATAATTTTATTTAACAAAACATCACACATTCTAAAATTAAACATATTATTATCGTTAAAATCAACATTCATAATTTTAACATTAAATATATTTAAAAAATTACAATTATTATTTATAAATAGACTGTTTTTTATTAAACTATTCGATAAATCCATTCCTAATAATTTAGAATTAATAATAGTTACAAAATGTAATCCACATTCATCAAATTCTAAATTAGACATATCACAATTATTAAATAGACAATTGCTAAACGTTGAAAAACTCACTTTACCAGCAATTACACAATTTTCAAATATACAATCCATAATATTCATTGATAAAATATCATTAATTTTTTCATTTTTAAAATATTTATTATATATATTATCTTCAATAACAAATTTTGATTTTTCACTTATAACTTCACTAAAACCTTTATTCATTATCTTCCTTATATATTGAAGTAAATAATTCCTTTTCTTCATCATTATTAAATTCAATATCCATCTTAGGTAAATCATCTATTGTAGCAAGTCCAAAATAATCTAAAAATTCACTAGTAGTCTTATATAAATTCGGTCTACCAGGCATATCAGATTTACCAGCTTCTTTTAATAACCCTTTAGCTAATAACTTCCTTAAAGTATGTGTACAAGAAACACCCCTTAAATCTTCTATTTCTATTCTAGTTATAGGTTGATGATATGCAACAATAGCTAAAACTTCTAATGCTGCTTGACTCAAAGTATTAGTTTCAGGATTTACAACCATCTTTTCATAATATTCCTTATGTTCACTTTTAGTAGTAAGTTTAAAAGCATCTCCTAAATATGAAATTCTAAGCCCCCTGTCTTTATTCTCATAGCTCTTTTTTAACATTAATAACAACTCTTTAGCCAATTCCTCATCTATTTCCATTATTTCACAAAGTGTATTTAAATTAATACCTTCATCACCTTGTACAAACAATATACCTTCCAAAATACCTAATTTTTCTTCCATTTATCTCACTTCTTTTCTAAAACAATATCACTAAAATTATCTTTTTGTATTATTCTAATTTCTTCATTTTTACTCATCTCTAAAATAGATAAAAATGTAACAATTACATAAGGTTTTGTATAATTATCAAACAATTCAACAAAAGATACTTTATTTTTACTTTTAAATATATTTCTAATTCCCTTTATTCTATCTCCGACACTTAATTCTTTTTTAGTTATTTTAGTATTTATAGGTTTCTTTAACTTTTCTCTTTCTAAAAAAACATTAAAAGCATTTATTAAATCATCTAAAGTTATATTATTATCAAGTTCAACATCTTTCTTATATTCATCTAAATTAGTTGGAATTTTAGTATATACTTCATTTCTAGTATTTTCTAATTCTTTAAATGTATTAGTTATATTTTTTATTCTATCATACTCTTTTAACTTTTCTTTTAAATCATCTTCATTATTCATTTCATATAAATCGTCTTCTTTATCATTATCTATATTCAATAGCATTTTACTTTTTATATGTACTAATTCACTAGCCATAACTAAATATTCACTAGCTATATCTATATTTTCATTTTTCATTTTATCAACAAATTCTAAATATTGCATTGTTAAACTATTTAAATTTATATTTTCTATATCCATTTTATTTATTTTTATTAAATGTAATAAAAGATCTAATGGCCCCTCAAAATCATTTATAGTAAAATTATATATCATCTACAATCATATCCTTTTGCTCTCATATCAAAATATATTTTATCAACATTCGTATTATAAGAGTAATAATTATTATTTATTTCATTTTTATATATTTTTAAATCAATATTAGTCTTAAAAATAAAACCATTTATATCTTCTTCTATTGAACTAACTCCACCATTATTATTTATATTATTAGATAATTTAGTATATATTTCAAATTGATTTAAATACTTATTATTATCACTATTATCAGAATAAGTATATGTTTCTCTTATACTTGTAACTTTCATATTATCAAAAATATATTCATACATATCATTATCCTTATTACAAAATATACTAGCTAACCCAGACTCATCACTAGAAATAATATGAGATGGATAATCACTTTCACTATATTTTTTTACCTCTCCTAAAACATTAACTAATGAATCTAATCTAGTTTCAAAATTATATTCTATACTATCTTGATTTAATAATCTAATTATACTAATTTCTTTATTATTTTGTTTTAATACTAAATAATAACTACTTTTATCTAAATCTATATTATTATTTTTATTATTAATATTAAAAGTAATTTTATCATTGTCTAAATTAAATTTATCTAATGTTATTCCATCATAATTAATGACACTCTTAGGATTAATATAAACTATACTTTTATCATTATCATCATTGTTATCATTATTTATTTTTCTCTTCACAAAAGAATCGTGATTAATAAAAAAATCAATAATTTCTCCATTTTTTATTAATTCCAAAGGACTATAATCACCAAAATAATTTACAATAGTAGGTATAAAAAGTATAATTGATCCAATAATTAAAAAAACAATTATTACCAATATTGGTTTGCTAGCACCATTCTTTTTTACTTTTCCTAATATAACAGGTTCGTTATTATTCATTTTAACCCTCTCATTCTCTAAAAAAATTATAACAAAAAAAGAACAATTATTCAATTATTCTAGTAATTTTTAATATTTCTTTTTCTTTTTACTAAGTGTTTTAATATCTTTTTTATCATCATTTGAATTATTCTTTAATTCATTCACATATGATTCTAATTTTTCTTTTTGTACTTTTAAAGACTCTAAATCTCTATCTATATCATCTAATTTTTTATTATTATTATCTAAATTATGATTTATCTTATTTGTATCATTTATTATATCTTTATTCTCCAAATACTCTATCAATATTCTTTTTTGTTCATCTTTATCCTTATTTTTTAAATCACCTATAATTTTTATTATTTCTAACTCTTTAGTTTCTTTATTAATACTATAAATAATAGTATTTAATTTTCCTCCATATCTAATTGATGCAATTTGATTTTTATTTTGTCCCATCATTATAGTCAAAGCATTTAATAAAGTTGGATTGCTTTCATAATCTTTTATTTCTTCAATAGTCATCTCTTCTAAAACATCTAATATTCTAAATTCATCTATAATTAAGAATTTGTTATTAAAATAATCATTTAAATATTTAAATTGAGATAGTATATTAAAAAAGAAAGGAAAAAAGATTGTGGCTCTTATGCTAAGTATATTATTCTTATCTAAGTCAATATTTTCTAAATTATCCATATTTATTTTATAATTATGGTCTGCTAAATATTTTATTGTATCAAGTGCCATAGATACTTGAAAACCAAAACTTATTAATATTGTTAAAATGTATATTATAATTGCTTGTAGCATAAGTTTTATCCTCCATTACTCAATTATTCCATCTAAACTAAATGATTTAGCATCTGTAATTAATACTTCTTGTATAGTACCAATTAAGTTTTTATCACAAGTAACATTCACTAATTTCATACTTTCAGTATATCCACATAATTTATTATTATCTTTACTACTTATTTCAGTTAACAAAACTTTTTGTTTTGTATTAATTAATTTTTTATTATTTTCTAAAGAATATTTATTGACTAATTCATTTAATTGTTGTAATCTTTTTTCTTTTACTTCTAAACTAATACTATCTTCCATTTTGCTAGCAGGTGTTCCAACGCGTGGTGAAAATATAAAGGTAAACGCACTATCATATTTACAATAATTAACTACGTCCAACGTATCTTGGAAATCTTCTTCTGTTTCATTAGGAAATCCTACTATAATATCTGTTGTAACAGCAACATTTTTTATTTTGTTTTTTATTTTATCAAATAACTCAATATATTCCTTTTTAGTATAACGTCTTCCCATAAGTTTTAATATTCTATCACTACCACTTTGTAGAGGTAGATGTATATATGGCATTATATTATCATACTTACTTATCACTTCTATCATATCATCTGTAAAATCCCATGGATGACTTGTAACAAATCTTATTCTGTCTATTCCTATTTTACTAACATTTTCTAATAATTCTGAAAATGATAATTCATTTTCTAAATCTTTTCCATATGCATTAACATTTTGTCCAAGCAATGTTATTTCTTTATATCCATTATCTTTTAAATATTTTACTTCATTTAATATATCTACACTTTTTCTACTTCTTTGTTTACCTCTTGTATAAGGAACTATACAATATGTACAAAATTTATCACACCCATACATTATATTAACCCATGCACTATATTTACTATCTCTTTTATATAAATTACCAACTTCAATAACTTCTCCTTCTTTAGAATAAACTTTTATATCAGTTTTATTTAATTTATTTTTAAGCATAGTAGGAAGTTCATTTAAGTTATGTGTACCAAAAACAATATCTATATATTTATGTTTATTAAGAACTTCATCCACAATATGTTCTTCTTGAGCCATACAACCACATAATGCTATTATTAAATCTTTCTTTTCTTTTTTTAAATGTTTACATCTACCTAAAAATCCAAACACTTTATCATGTGCATTTTCTCTTATAGCGCAAGTATTTAAAAGTATCAAATCAGCATCTTCCATTACTTCTGTTTCACTATATCCAACACTTTCTAATAAAGCTTTAATCTCTTCACTATCATGAACATTCATTTGACATCCATAAGTTCTTATATAATATTTTTTACCACTAAATAAATCAATATTATCCATATTAAAATATTCATATTTTACTGGATTTTTACTTCTTTTCTTTGCTTCTATCATATTTGGTATATTCATAAAATCAACTTCTTTCCAATTCCCAATATTATATCAAATTCATTTCAATTTCTCCACTATTTTAAACAATTTCTCCATAGATTTTTCTTGTTTTATTTTACTAATATTTTTTATCATTTTATTTCTTTCATTATCATTATTTATTAATAGTTCCAATTCTTTATTAAATATTTTCTTATTCCTAGCCCATTTAGCATAATTATGTAAAGTTAAATATCTTCTATTATATACTTCTTGTCCACCATTACTCTTAATTAAAATCATAGGCTTATTAAATAATATACATTCGGTTACTTGTGCTCCACCAGGTTTAGTAATAACTATATCACTTATTTTATATAACTCATTTACATTCTTTACAAAACCAAACACTTTAACATTTTTCTTTTTATATTTTTTAACAAACTCTCTTGCTTTCCTCTCCGCATCTTTATTCCTTCCAGCAAGAAACAAAACGTTTACATCATAATCATTTTTTAATATTTCTTTAAAATATATTAAATTATAAAGCGCTCCATTACCTCCACCAACAAAGAATAATATATTTAATTTTTTATTATCACACTTATATTTTTTTAATAAACTATTCTTATCCTTAGTTTCCAAAGTATCCATACATATAGGTATACCAGATGTATATATTTGTTTGTTTTTATATCCCTTCTTTATTAAATTTAATCTTTCTTCTAAACTACTAACAATTATAGCATCAGTACTCTTAATATTATTTAACCAAAAATCATGTGATTTATAATCAGTAACAACAGTAATAAGTTTAGAATCAGTATACCCTTTTTTATTATAATAATTAATTAAATCACTTCCAAAAAAATGTGTTGCAATTGTTATATCAGGATTAAATTTAATAATATCTCTTCTTAATTTTTTATTATCTAATAATTTAATATTAATTTTACCTGATATATACGACGATAATTTATTATCAAACATAAAATATACTAGTGACCATATGCTAGGAAATTTAGTCATTAATGATTCTGATATTTTTTTACTAAAAGCTCCTATAAAAGGAATAGAATAATTTATCAAATCAAGAGATACGCATTCATACTCCCCATGATCTTCAAAATATTTTTTTATATATGATGCAATCACTTTATGTCCAGTTCCATAAGTAGCATATGGTATTAAAATTCTTTTTTTCATAAATATCACTAATATAGTTTATCATATTTTTCTAAGCATTTAAATATTTAAATCTAAAATATAGACCAATAAAACTTATTATAATAGTCAAATAAAATAATATAACCTCCTTATAATCAAATAAATATTTTTTCATTTCAATTACCTCCTTCTTTATAATTTAATTTTAATACGTATATTTGTTCGTGTCAATATAAAATAAAAACAATTGTTTGACATTTTACATAAATAATGATAATATTTATTTAGAGGTGAAGTAATTATGGAAAAAATAACTGTAAAGCAAAATGAAACTTTAACTTTTATAAAAAAATATATTGTAAGTCATGGTTTCCCACCATCAGTAAGAGAAATATGCAAAGGAATGAATTTATCTAGTCCAGCAACTGTTCATGCGCATCTAAGACAATTAGAAAAAAAAGGATTAATTAGAAAAGAATCTAATAAATTTAGAACAATAGAATTATTAGTAGAAAATGAATTTGAAGAAAAAAATGAAGAAATAGTAAAAGTACCTTTATTAGGAAAAGTATCTTGTGGTAATCCCATAGAAGCTATTGAACAACCAAATGAGTTTTTTGATATTCCCGCAAGTCTTATTCCACCAAAAGAAACTATTTTCACATTAAAATGTTCTGGAGAATCAATGATAAACGTTGGTATATATGATGGAGATTTTGTAATTATACAAAAGCAAAAAGTTGCAAGAAACGGCGATATAGTTGTTGCATTAACTGATGAAGGAGAAGTAACTTTAAAAACATTTTATAAAGAAAAAGATCATATCAGATTACAACCAGAAAATGATACTATGTCTCCAATTATATTAAATAATTGTACAATATTAGGAAAAGCAATAGGTCTATATAGAAAATTCTAGAAATAGAATTTTTTTTATTATTTGGATAAAATTCAACATAAGGAATAAAAAATAAGTTCTTGTTTATAATAAATATATAAGAAAAAAATCACTTAACGTGATTTTTAAAGCATTGTAACTATCTTTTCAGATAATTTTGTTATTTTTAGTATTCTTTGAATTGGAAATCCTTCTTTTTTTAATTCTTTTGCTAAAGATAACTTTTCTTTATGTAAGGCTTGTTCTTTTGTTTCAAGTTCTTGCTTATCTTGCTCAAGTTCTTGTTTGTTTTGCTCAAGTTCTTGCTCTTTCACTTCTAGATTTTGTTTGTTTTGCTCAAGTTCTTGCTCCTTAACTTCTAGATTTTGCTCCTTCATTTCAAGCTCTCTCTCATGCTCAAGCGCCATCTCCTGTTTTACCTTCTCAGCTTCTATATAATTATATGTTACTGGATCTCCCTCTCTAAAATCTAATCTTGACATATAGTCCATTATATTCTCCACTTCCCTTCCTACTTTTCCTATTATTTTCCTCTT
>CAKOHQ010000047.1 GCA_934085875.1 uncultured Bacilli bacterium
TTTTCCTCTTATCTTGTTCTACAAATATTATTAATAATTTATCCAATTCATTTAATTCAACTTCATTATATACTTTCTTTCTTAACGAGTCAAGATTAATATGTAAAATATCTATATATTTATATATTTCTATAATATTTTGATGTGTATATTTTTGCATCATATACTACTTCTTTATCTCCGATCGCATCATAATTATCTACATTTATTAATATTGTTTTATTTTTATATTTGTTTTTATTATTTAAACAATCAATACAAATTTCAAATATTTACAAATTATTTTACAAATTTATGTAAACTAAAACTCACTTTATCCGTGAGTTCATTTATTTTTACTATCAATACATATCGTAACAGGACCATCATTAATCAAACTAATTTGCATATCTGCGCCAAATAAACCTGTTTTCACACTAACATATTGCTTTAACTTGTTATTAAATTCATCATATAACTTAGTAGAATATTCACTCTTCAAAGCTTTAATATAGCTAGGTCTATTACCTTTTTTAGTATCAGCATACAAAGTAAATTGACTTATTGATAAAACTTCACCACCAATATCCAATATACTTTTATTCATAACACCTGCATCATCATCAAATATTCTTAAATTAATTATTTTATTAACAATATAATCAATATCTTCCATACCATCATCTATTGTAAAACCAACCAATAACATATATCCTTTGTTTATTCTATTATATATTTTATTATCAATACTAACATAAGATTCTTTAACTCTCTGTATAACTACTCTCATTTAATTCTCCAACTCTATTTTATTAACGAATGGAAGAATTCTTATACTATCAACAAAATCATCAAGTGATTTTTTATCGCTAACTTTTATAGTTAAATTATATCCTATTAAATTATTTTTATTAAATTCAACAATAGATGTAACTATTATATTTTTTAAGCTAGCTTTAGTAATTATTTCCAACATATTATTACGATTATCATTAGTATAAATTTTTAACTTAGAAACATATTTATTTTCTATATTTTCATTCCAAGATACATCAATAAGTCTTTCATTTAAATCTCTTATATTAGGACAACTCTTTTTATGTATTGTAACTCCATTACCTTTAGTAATATAACCAATTATATCATCTCCTTTAACTGGATGACAACAATCAGCAATATTTACTAAAATATCATCACAACCTGCGACAATAACATCTTTCTTATATTCATTCTTATAATCTTTACCATTATTTAATACTTTATCTAATAATATATCTTGAACATTCTTTTTATCTTCATAAATAAGATTAATAATATATGAAGGTGTATATCTCAATGAACCAACATTCAAATATATTTCATCAATAGTTTTAACTTTTAAATCTTTAAATAATTTTTCCAAATGCTCATCACTAAACACTTCTTTAAAAGATAATTTTTGTTTTCTTAATTCTTTTTCAATTAAATTACTACCTAATTCTGTATACTTTTCTTTATCAATTTTAGAAAAATATGATTTTATTTTATTCTTTGCCTGACTAGTTTTAACAACATTCAACCAATCTTTATTTGGAATAGAATTAGGATCAGTTTTTATCTTAACAATATCACCATCTTGAAGCTTATAATCTATTGGAACAATATTTTCGTTTACAATAGCTCCAACCATTTTATCACCAACATTTGTATGAATTCTATAAGCAAAATCAATTGGAGTAGAACCAACTGGTAATTCCATAACATCGCCTTTTGGAGTAAAAACATATATTAAATCAGATAACAATTCACTTTCCATATGTTCTCTAAATATATCATCACTTATATCATCATTATAACTATCAATTAAATTTTTATACATTTCAAGCTTTTGATCCATAATATTTTTAATATTATTTGATGTATGTTCCTTATATGACCAATGGCTTGCAATTCCATTCTCTGCAATATCATCCATTTCTTTAGTTCTTAATTGTATTTCAAAAATATGCCCATCATTGCCAAATACCGAAGTATGTAAAGATTGATACATATTAGATTTTGGCATAGCTATATAATCTTTAAATCTATTAGGAATAGGTCTATATTTAGCATGTATAAGCCCAGCAGCCAAGTAACAATCACTTACATCATTAACTATTGCTCTCATAGCTAATATATCGTATATATCACTCCACTTCCTACCAGTAGAAAGCTTTGTGTATATACTATAAACACTTTTAACCCTACCCTTTATTTTAAATTTAATGTTATGACTACTTAATATTTCGCTAACACTTTCTATCATATCTTTAAGAACCAAATTTAATTCTTCTCTAGTACCATCCAATTTTTCCAATATACTCTGATATACATCAGGTTTAGAATACTTTAAAGATAAATCTTCTAACTCACTTTTAATACTATTGATTCCAAGTCTATGTGCAATTGGTATCAAAACATTCATCGTTTCCATAGCTTTCTGTTTTTGCTTATTTTCTGGTAAGTAATCCAAGGTCCTCATATTATGCAATCTATCAGCAAGTTTTATTATTAAAACTCTAGGATCAATAGATAAACCAACTAATACTTTTCTTAAATATAAACTACTTGATTCACTATCATCATTTAATTTCAATTTATTAATTTTAGTAAGAGATTCAACAATATGACTTACATCACTACCAAAATTTTTTTCTAATTCTTCACTCGTTGCATCACTTTCTGAAATTGTTTCATGAACCAAAGCAGCAACAATTGTAGTATCATCAACATTAATATCACAAAGTATTCTAGCAACACACAAAGGATGAGTAATAAAATCTGTACCATCTTTCCTTTTTTTACCTTTATGTTTTTTTTCTGCATATGAATAAGCTTCTTTTATTTTATCTAATTTTTCATCACTTAATCCTTCATTTTTATATTTTTCTATAATATATAATATATCTTCCATTATTTCCCACCTAATATATCCATCATCTTATTTTTTATATATTTCTTATATTCTGCATTAGGAGTATTTAAAATATCATCAACACAATCGGCTAAAGATAAATTATTACTTTTACTCCATTTATATTTTTTTAAATATTCCCATATATCATTAACGTTAACATATTTAATATTATCACATTTTAATTCATCAACCTTAGTTTCCATCGCTGGTTTCAATCTTTGATATAACTCTTCTAAATTATTAAATTTAATATTATCCATCTTATCATCAAATCTCTTTCATAATATTACAACAGAATTATATCAAAAAAAGTACTAAATTAATAGTACTATTTTGTATCAATTTCGTATACTTTTTTCAAAACTTTAGTTAATTTAATTCTTTGATATTCCAAATCAATATTATCTTTTCTTAACATTTTTGCTATATTGTCATTATTAATTTTTATTTTTTCTTCTCTTGACATATCAAATAGCATAGCAAAAACTTCAGTAGCTTTAAAAAACCAATTAGATAATTGACTTGCATATATAATATCTCTTAAATCAAAAGGCTGATCATTAAAATAAAATTGTTTTTTCTTTAATTCATAATATACCTTAATAAAAATTTCACTATTTATTGGGTTATTAAGCATATTTTTATAAAATCTAATACGTTTTTTTATATTATCTATATAATCTTGATAGTATACACCAGTATAAGATTGCATTACAACTTCACCAATATCAATAATATTTTCTCCATCAATCAATCTTGCTATTTTATTTAAAGATTGTACATATTTAGGATCCATTAATTTAATATTATCAATAGATAAATTATTTATAAATTTTTCATCAAAAGCATCTTCTATTACTGTAACATCACATAAATTTTTAGTTTTATTTTTCATTTCTGATACAGTTTTTGCAAAAAAATTATATTTATAAATATATAAATCATCACTAGCATTTTTTTTAGAATCCCATGTAACATCAAATATATAAAGACCATTAACTTTATATTTATTATCAATAATACGAACCAAACTTCTAGCATGACCTGCTTTATTTTCTTCTAAATTATCTAAATTATATACAATACTTTCATAACCTAAAGAATTTATAATAGCATTAAAAATCCTAACGTACCCCATACAAACTATTCTTTTTCCCAATAATACTTTAGTCAAATCTCTTGATAACACAGGAGCCTCATCATCTTTTTCTGAAGAATAAATTCTATTTTTAACGATATCATAAGCATACATAATCTCTTCCAAAGGGCTAAGATTTAATAATTTAATTTGTTTTACATATTCTTCAATAATAATTAATGTTTCATTAAATTCGTTAACACTTATTGGCTCTATATTACCATCAACTTTTACATACAATGATCTAATATCACCAAAATATTTTATAATTCTTTCTTTAGATCTTATATCAAGAGGTACAAAATCTTGCAATACAATTTTTTTATTAAATAAATTATTATCTTCAATATATTGCCTAATTTTCTCATACTCACCAGTAAAAGCAATATAATCACAATCACTTAAATTTTTTCTTAATTGTTCATCACTAACTTCAAATATTTCCTTAATTTTATTAAAAGACTCTTTATTTAAAGAAGAAATTTCTAATAATTCTTTTTGATATTCATATGATTTCCTTATAAAATAAACATCACTTATTAAACTTTTATAATTTTCATTATTTATATTATTTATTAATAAAGTAACAGAATCATCTAAATTAGAAACAACATCATACTTATCAAGAAGATCAAAATCATCTTCTCCGCCATCAATATCTAATCTAATAGTTATATTAAACACACAGATCAACTCCTAAGTGTCTTATACTTTATCATCAACTTAATAATTAGTCAAGAAAAAAAGAGCTATTCAATAACTCTCGTAACATCATAACCATATATTTCCAAAATACTGACAACTTTCTTACTTTTAATCCCTTTCTTACAATAAAAATAATATTTTTTATTTTTATCTAAATATAAAGACGGATTATATAATAATTTTTCATATGGTTGATAATCTTTTTCTAAATTTATCAATTCTCCATCATGTGGAAATTCATTAATTTTAATTGTTTTCATATTATATTATATGAATAAACCGATTATAATTTCTATAAATATTTAAAATAGCTATTAATTACCTGTACTTTAAAATCATCACTATCAATATCATTATGTAATATATCGTAACATATAGTCTCTAATTTTTCTCTTAATAATAATCTTTCTTCATATTCTAAATTAGATATAGAGTTTTTAATATCACTATCTAATACATCAATATAATAATCTAAAAGTTTATATAATTTATTTTTCTTATTAGAATTTAAATTATATAATCTATCAAGTTCAGGAATTATATTAACAATACTCTCAATTAAATTATTTTTAAATATTTTTTTGTCAATTGTATTAGCAACAAAACTTATATAATTATTTATATTATCATCTCTATTAATTAAAGCTAACAATGATATATAATTTTCTAACAAACATTCTAAATTAGAATTATTTATCATTTTATTAAAACTATTTTCTAGATTCTTAAGCCAAATATTTATTGAGTTATTTTCACTATTTAATTTATTAATTAAAAATATATTATTTTGTGTTTGATTAATTAATTCTGCTGCAATAATATTATCTTTTTCATCAAATATATTATCATTATTTAAATCTTTTGTTTTTATTTTATCAAAAGCATTCTTATTTTCACTTTCAAGTTTTAATATTTTTTCTTTATTTTTTTCAATATTATATTTAAGTTCACAAATTAAATTTACTAACTGAAACAATTTTATATCAGATAACATTATATTTATTTTATTATTTATATAACTTACCAAATTAGTTACTAGTTTATCAGTAGGATCTGTATACAATAATTCAATTTGTATAATAATCAAATCATTAATCTTTGTTTGATTTAATTTATCTTTCAAATAAGATACTATACTATCATCAGCATTCTTATGTACTAGATAATATTTAACCATATCAACAATATTATTCATAAAAATCCCTCTTATTCTTAATTAATCATAACATATAATTAATTAAAAATAAAGAGTAAGTTACGATATAATTTAAATTATCATAACTTAAAATCTTTAATAAAATCATCGATTGTCATTTCTTTTATTTCATTATTATTTTCAGTAGTATCTTCTACTACTTCATTATCATCATCAATAATAATTATATCACTATTTAAGTTAATATTTTTTATTTTATTTTTAGATATATTACTTCCTGTACTAACTTCATCCATAATAGGTATATCTGTATTTTTAATTACAGTAATATTATCACCATATAAACTTAAACTATCATTTTTATTAGTTACAAAAGCATCAATAATTTCATAATTAGTAGATTTAACTTTTTTAATCAAAGTACTACCTCTCTTAGCTCTTGAAAGACTATTTAATTCATTAATTTTAATCCTCTTAGCTGTATTTTTATTGGTAAATAATGTAAGATATTCATCATTATCATCGTAAGTTAAACCTTTAACTAACTCATCATCTTTTAAATTAATACCTTTTACTCCACTAGCCTTAGTACCTAAAACAGGAATTTCATTAACATTATATACTAAATAATATCCTGTCTTTGTAATTAATATATTGTTATTCTTCTTTAATGTAGCACTAACAATAGTATCTTTATCTTTTAATTTCATAGAAGTATATGTTTTACTAGTACGACTTACAATAAATTCAGATAATTTTGTCCTTTTAACCATTCCATACTTACTGTATAAAACCAATTCCATATTTTTATTATTATCAGTGATTATAAAAGATTTAACTACTTGATCATCAGGACTAATACTTACATAATTACTAATATGTTTACCTAATTCTTTCCATTTAGTGCTTGTAATTTCATGTATTGGTAAATAAATGTAATTACCCAAACTAGTGATAATTAATATCTTATTTAAATTAGTTGTATCATACATATCCAATACAAAATCACCTGGTTTTAATCCTGTTTCTTCGTCACTTGAAGAATATGATTTTTTACTAACTTTTTTCAAATAACCATCATGAGTTAAAATAGTTATAACATTTTCTTTAATTATTAAATCATTTGCATCTATTTTTATTTCATTAACAACTTCATTTATTTTTGTCTTTCTTGGAATAGAATATTCTTTTTTTATAGAGTTTAATTCTTTCTTTATAACACTGTCTAACTTTTTAGGATTAGACAATATCTCATTTAATAAAAGTATTGCCTGTCTTAATTTTTCTAATTTATCTTCTAATACAGTAACATCAAAATTAGTTAATCGGTATAATTGTAAGTCTAATATTGCAGTAGCTTGCTCAATAGTAAAATCAAATTCTTTAACCAAATTATCTCTTGCATCACCTTTATTTTTGCTTTTTCTTATACAAGCAATTACTTCATCTAATATACTAAGTGCTTTAACTAACCCTTCTAAAGTATGAATTTCTTTTTTTGCAGTAGCTAAATCAAATTCACTTCTTAATTTAATAACTTCTCTTTGATGAGCAATATAAGCATCTATTATAGGAATTATACCCAATAGTTTTGGTCTCCTATTAACAATAGTTACCATATTATAATTATAGTTAGATTGTAAATCAGTATTTTTTAACAAGTAATTTAATACTAAATTTTTATCTGCACCACTTTTTAAATCAATAACAATTCTTATATTAGAATCTTTATCTGACTCATCTCTTACTTCACTTATACCATCTATTTTTTTATCAATTCTAATATCATCTATTTTTTTTACTAATAATTGTTTGTTTACTTCAAAAGGTATTTCTGAAACTACAATTTGATCTTTTCCTTTATTTTTTTGAAATTCTGTTTTACTTGTGACAACAACTTTACCTCTACCTTTAGTAAAAGCTTCTTTGATTCCTTCAATGCCTTCAACAATTCCGCCAGTAGGAAAATCAGGTCCTTTAACTATTTGCATTATATCTTCTAATGTACAATCTGGTTTTTCTATTCTTAAAATTGTAGCATCAATGATTTCTGATAAATTGTGTGGGGGTATATTGGTTGCATATCCAGCACTTATTCCAGTAGTACCATTAACTAATAAATTAGGAAACTTAGCAGGAAGTACAGTTGGTTCCATTAAGGTATCACTATAATTTGGAGCCATCATAACTGTATTTTTATCTATATCTCTCAATAACTCTTCTGTTATCTTAGCCAATCGTGTCTCTGTATAACGATAAGCAGCAGGGCCATCACCATCGATAGAACCATTATTTCCATCTATCTCAACTAAAATATGATTTTGTTTCCAATCTTGACTCATTCTTACCATCGCTTCATAAACAGAAGAATCACCATGTGGATGATATTTACCTAAAACAATTCCTACTGCATTAGCACATTTTTTAAATTGTTTATCATATGTATTATGATCTTTATACATTGCATAGATTATTCTCCTTTGAACTGGTTTTAAACCGTCTCTAACATCAGGAATTGCTCTATCTTGAATTATATACTTGGAATATCTAGCAAAACGTTCTTCCATTATTTCTTCTAAACTATATTCATGTATTTTATTTAATACTGTTTCCATACATTCACATCCTATTAACTATTTTATCAAACATTATTTAAATTACAAAGAAAAATCGACTCATAGAAGTCAATTTTTCATAACATTGTAACTATTTTTTCAGATAATTTAGTTATTTTTAATATTTTTTGAATTGAATATCCTTCTTCTTTTAAAGCTTTTGCAAAAGAAATTTTTTCAGATACTAATTTTTGCTTATCTTGTTCAAGCACTTGCTTATTTTGCTCAAGCTCTTTCTTATCTTGCTCTAGTCCTTGCTCATATAATTCTAATTTTTTTATTTCATTTGAGATTTCTCTTTTTTCATTTGAGATTTCTCTTTTTTCATTTGAGATTTTTCTTTTCTCATTTGCAACT
>CAKOHQ010000048.1 GCA_934085875.1 uncultured Bacilli bacterium
TTATAAGGGTTTGCGAGGTTATTTACCACAACAGTTTTTGTACTTTTTCCCGCTTCCACAAGGACATTTGTCATTTCTTCCAACTTTTTTATCGTTCTTTTTAGGAGATTTTTTTAGTGGTTCTTTAGTGTCATTTGTTTTTTCAACTTTATTAGTTTTAGAATTATTATTTTGAGTTATTTGCATATGAAGTAAGAAGTTAGCTATTTGTTCATCAATAGAATCTTCCATTCTTTCAAATATTTGATATCCTTCCATTGCATAAGCTTGTAATGGATTTGTTTGTGCATAGCCACGTAATCCAATACCTTCTCTTAATTGTTCCATTGAACTTATATGTTTAACCCATGCTTCATCTATTACTTTTAAAGAAATATGTCTTTCAAAATCATTTATAACTGATTCTGGAATATCTTTAACTTTAGCATTTAATTCTTCAACTATAACATCACTTATTTTATCTGCTACTTCACTAGGATTTTTTGATTTTATTTCATCTACAGTAATCTTATGACGTCTTAATATATTTGCATTCATATGATTTACTATTGCTTCATAATCATTATCAGTTAAGTATCCTTCTGGAGCGATATGATCGTTTACTAATTTATCTATGAAATCTCTTATAACTTCTATAGAAATGTCGTTAACATTTTCTGAATCTATTAATTCATTTCTTCTATCATAGATTATTTTTCTTTGTTCACTTACTATATTGTCATAATCAAGTAAGTTTTTACGCATATCGTAGTTGTTTCCTTCTACTTTCTTTTGTGCGCCTTCAATTTGACGACTTAAGAATTTATTAGTTATATCTTGATCTTCTGGATATCCAGTTCTTTTTATAATATCTCTAACTTTTTCTGCACCAAATCTTCTCATTAATTCATCTTCAAAAGATATAAAGAATTGTGAATACCCTGGGTCTCCTTGACGTCCAGCACGTCCACGTAATTGGTTATCTATACGACGTGATTCATGTCTTTCAGTACCTATTACACATAATCCACCTAATTCTTTTACACCAGGTGCAAGTTTGATATCTGTACCACGACCAGCCATGTTAGTTGCAATTGTTATTGCTCCAATTTCACCAGCCTTAGCAATTATTTCTGCTTCTCTTGCATGATTTTTAGCATTTAATACTTCATGATGTAATTTTTCTTTTTGCAATAATTTACTTAATCTTTCGTTTGATTCAACAGAAATTGTACCAACTAATATTGGTTGCCCTGTTGCATGAACCTTTTTAATAAATTCAACTATTGCTTTATATTTACCTTTTTCAGTAGAATAAATTTTATCTACCATATCTTCTCTTATACATGGTCTATTAGTAGGTATTTCAATAACATACATGTTATAAATATCTCTAAATTCTTCTTCCTCTGTTTTTGCAGTACCGGTCATACCAGCTATTTTTTTATACATTCTAAATAAATTTTGGAATGTTATAGTTGCTAATGTTTGAGTTTCTTCATTAATTTTAACTCCTTCTTTAGCTTCTATAGCTTGATGTAATCCATCTGAAAATTGTCTCCCTTGCATTAAACGTCCAGTAAATTGATCTACTATTAATACTTCTCCATCTTTAACAACATAATCAACGTCATTAGCCATACCATAATTTGCTTTTAATGCTTGATTAATATGATGAACTAATGCAGCATTTTCTACATCATATAAATTATCTAATTTAAAATGTTTTTCTAATTTTTCTGAACCTTCTTCTGTTAATAAAACAGATTTTGTTTTTTCATCTAAGGTATAATCAGTTTCTTTATTTAATTTTTTAACTGCTTTATCTGCATCTCTATAAAGGTTTGCTGAATTAAATTTTCCACCTGATATAATTAATGGAGTTCTTGCTTCATCTATTAACATAGAGTCAACTTCATCTAGAATACAGAAGTTAAGTGGTCTTAAACATCTATCTTCTTTTCTCATTACCATATTATCTCTTAAGTAATCGAAACCTACTTCATTATTTGTTGTATATGTTATGTCACAATTGTAAACTTTTCTTTTTTCTACAGGAGATAATTCTCTTAAATTAACACCTACACTTATTCCTAAAAATTCAAATATTGGACCCATCCATTCTGCGTTACGTTGTGTTAAGTATTCATTTACAGTAATAACGTGTACACCTTCACCAGATAATGCATTTAGGTAAGCTGGTAAGATTGTTGTTAGTGTTTTACCTTCACCAGTTTTCATTTCTGCTATATTACCAAAATGAATTGCAAGTCCACCTAATAACTGAACATAGAATGGTTTTTCTCCTATCTTTCTATATGCAGCTTCTCTTGCTGTTGCAAATGCAGGAACTATAATATCATCTAAAGTTTTACCACTAGCAAGTTCTGCTTTTAATTTATCTGTCATTCCTTGTAAATCTTTATCTGACATTTTAGAATATTCTTCATCTAATGCCTCTATTTCATCTGCAATTTTTCTAAACCTCTTTAATTCTTTATATTCTGTATCTACTAATCTTTTAATAATTCCCATATTAATTCCTCCGATAATATATATTATAACATAGAAAAAAAGAGTTTTGCACTCTTAATTTGAATTTAATATACCAAATTTACCATCTTTTCTTCTATAAAGTACTGAAATGCAGTCTTCATCAATATTTTTGAACATAAAGAAGTCATGATTTAGTAATTCCATTTGTAAAATTGCTTCATCTTCGTCCATAGGTTTTACATCAATTGTTTTTCTTTTAACAATCAAATCTTCTTCTTCATCAGCATCTTGTTCAAATTCTTCTATGAAATCAAAATTGAAATCCATAAAATTTTCTTTTTTGTATCTATCATTTAATCTTGTTTTATTTTTTCTTATTTGTCTTTCTAATTTATCTAATACCAAATCTATCGCAGCATATAAATCATCATTTCTTTCTTCTGCACGTAAAGTATATTTATTAGTTGGTATAGTTATTTCAATAATTTCTTTATTATTAGCTACTTTGACTATTACTTTTGCTTCAATATCATCATTATCAAAATACTTTTCTAGTCTTTTTGTTTTATCTTCAATATAATTTTTTATAGCATCAGTAACAACTAATTTATCTCCTCTAATATTTAATTTCATATTATCACTCTCCTATTTAGATTATATCAAAATAAGAAAAAAACTACAATACTGTAGTTAATTCAACTTCACAAACATCTATTGCTTGTAAACCTTTTCCAGTTTCGATTAATTTGAAGTCTACAATGTCTCCTTCTTTAAGAGTTTTGTATCCATCTTTTTTAATAGCTGAATAATGAACGAATATGTCTTCAAGATCATTATATTCTATGAAACCATATCCTTTCTCATTATTAAACCACTTAACCTTACCGCGCACACCAATCATCCTCTCTTTTAAATTTTTTTACTGCGTTCACAGCCTCGATACTAAACTTAATACTTGTCGACAATTTACTTTATTTTTCTCTCACAGTGACATCTTAAGTATATCATATATAATACGTATTATTTTAACCACTTCTAGAATAATCAATTTTAAGTTTTAAAATTAAATATATATAATTTTTGGTTTCTTTTATTTAGTTTAAACTTAATTTTAATGATTTAAAACTTTTGCGATTTTTCTTTTGTTTTTTGGTTTATAATTTTTATTGTAAGGAATAAATTATGAAAGAAAAAGTAGTAGATAATATTATGAATAATATTAAAAATAATACTAGTAATTTATCTTCCACTAAATTAGCTGAAATAAGATATGGACTTTATGGGTTGTATTCGTTATTAACTAAAACGTCGGTTGTAATATTACTTGCAATTATTCTTAATATATTCAAAGAATTTATTATATTTTTAATATTTTATAGTTTTTTAAGAGGAGTTGGATATGGATGTCATGCTAAGACCAATTTACAATGTTGGATATTTAGTACCGTTCTTCTTCTTGGAATTCCACTAGTATCAATTAATATAAATATTAGTGAAAATATTAAAGTTATAATATGGTTAATCTTATTTATAAATTTTTTGGTTTTTGCTCCTGCTGATACAGAAAAAAGACCAATGATAAATAAGATTAGGAAGGTAAAATTTAAAAGTGCTATATTACTATTAAGTTTTATATATTTATACTTAATAATTAAATTTGAAAATATTAGTAATTTAATTATCGGAAGTATGATTTTAGAGGGAATTTTGGTTAATCCATTAGGTTATATTCTAATGAGACAAAAAGTAAGGTTTAAATTAAATAATATAAATTTGTTTAAACAAAAATAGATTGGAGGTAAATAAGATGTTAGAACTATTATCTAAATTAGGTGCTGCTATCGCTGCTACACCATTCACTTTATTCTTAGTTTTTGATGAACCAGAATGTCCTGAATCTCTAATTAAATAATTACTATCTTATGTTAAAATGTGGATAATTATTAATTCACATTTTTTTGTTACATAAATTTTGAAAAATGGAAAGAATGAAAAAAAGAGATGTAGAGAAAATATATTATTTTATGCACATCTCTTTTAATTATTGTTGTTATAAACTATTTTTACTATAAAAATGTCGTCTCTTATTTCAAATAATGTTTTTATACTTTTATTTTTAATTTTACTCATATAATTTAAGCCAATTCCTGATTTTATTTTCTTTGTACTATAATTTTTTTCACCTAATTTGTTAATATTAATTGAGTTGTTAAATTTGTTAATTATTGTTATTTTTGTATATTCATTTTCTTCACTTATGTTGATTACGATTATTCCGTTTTTTACATTATTTTGAGCATCAATTGCATTATCTAATACAATTCCTAAAATTTCACATAAATCAAGATAATCTTTTTCTCTTATTTTCACTTCATTACGAGAATTAATATTTACCTTAATATCTTTTTGCTTAGCTTCAGACATTTTTAAGAATATTAATCCTTGTAACCCTTCCGGTACACTGTTTATATCATTTAACCAATCATAATTTTTATAATATTTCGTTATCAAAGAATTAATTTTTTTCTGTTTTTCTTCAGGCAAATCGGTTTTTATTGAGAATAATTCATTCTTTAAATTATGTTTTAATTCTTTAAATTGATCTATTGTTTCCTGATATAAATGGTAACTTTTCATTAATTCATCATTTTTTATTTGTAGCGTTTTTATATTTAATTTAAATTTTATTATTGTACTAGTTGATAATATTATTAGTAGAATAGATATAACTATAAAATAAATATAATAGTAATTATTAAAATCTTTACTTCTAAAGTAAAATATACAATTTAATACAAAAACTGTGATTATCAAGATAATTTCAAAATTTATATATTCTGTCATTGTATTAGTTAATTTATTTATAATTTTTTTTATTTTGTTTATTGTTAAAACTTTATAGGCTAAAAAGATTTCGAAAATAGAATATATTATTTTTATGTAATAATGATTATAATTTAAATTTTTTATGTTATCTATATTTATTAACAATATTAATGATAATAGTAATTCAATTATACTAAAGCCAATAATTAGTATTATAGCAAATGTAAATGAATCTTTAATATTTACTTTGTAATATAAGCTATAAAGTGTAGTATATATAAGAACACAGCATAAGACTTTAATCTCAGTCAAATTATATATATTGTTTAACAAAAGTATTAATGAAGTAGCAATAATGATGCTAATTTTTTGCATATTTATTTTTCCTTCACTTTTTAAATTACTTATTTCCTTAAAGCATTTCAATAACATAATTACCATAATTATTTCGAATATAAAATATAAGAAAAGTGTATATGCATTCATTTATTATCACCTCTAAATTTTCTTGATAGTAATGTAATAACTTCGCCAGCGTCTGTTACAAAGTAACCTTTTATATAATTCTTTTCTACAATTCTATCTTCATTAATAATACAACTTCTATGACATTGTGCAAATCTATTGTCTAATTTTTCTAACATTTCTTGCATTGACATATTAACTACAAATTCATTGTTAGTCGTTTTTATTATTAGTTTTCTTTCTTCTGAATCTCTTATTATATATACTATATCTTTTAGATATATTTGTAATGAGATTTTTCTATTATTATAAATAAATTTACCTTTATCATATTTTCTTTTTTCTATCTTTTCTAAATCTTTCTTTAATCTTTTTTCCATATCATTGAATTTTTCTATGAAATCAAAAGTTTTGTAGATTTCTTTATGAACAGTTTCAAACATTCTGTCATGATTAGTTAAAACAATTATTTCACTGTCCCAATCTACTTCTCTTATCTCTCTCAGTATATCCATACCAGAAACTTTTGAAAATTCTAAATCCAAGTCCATTAAATATATTTTTTGTTCACTATTATCTACAATTAAATTATGTAAATCTTCATTATATTTGGTGAATGAAAATATATCATACTCTTTATCACTTTTGAAAAAAATATCATTTATTATTCTTTCATATTCATTTACCCATTTTTTATCATCTTCTACTATTATAAATTTTATCATTTTATAACTCCTTTTATTTATTTTTGTAAGAAATAATTATTAATTTAGTAGTTATTTATAAAAAATGTGGAAGAACTATTTCTTATCCACATTTAATATATTTAATCTTTTGATTATTCTATTTTTTCCTAATAATTTCATAATTTCATATAAATCTGGTGAGATACTTTTCGTTGTGATAGCAACTCTTATTACGGTTGATACATCAGCAATAGATCCTTTGAATTTATTTGGATATTCTTTGTATTCTTTCATATTACTAGCATATCCCATTTTATCACACAATAGTTTTAATTTATTGAACCAAGTGTCTTTATCATCATCTTCATTATAATAATTATTTATATATTCGTTTAATAAATTGCATATTTCTCCCTTGTCACTAATATTTTGGAAGTCATATTGCTCATTATTGAATAATTCATCATACATATACCAAATATGTTTTTTTATGTCACTATAAGAGGCATAATCTTTTCTAGGTTTTTTTTGTTCTCTTTCAATATTTAAAATATTTATTGTATACTGTTCATACTTATTTATAATATTATAAAATTCTTCATCATACTCTTTCGTGTATACTTTTAAATTCTTATAAACTTCAGTTGCTTTTAATTTACTTATATAATTCTTAGATATATTATTTAGCTTTTCAATATCAAAAAGTGATCCACTTTCACTCATTTTTTTAAAATCAAACTTAAAGTCATAAATTGAAGAATTTGGATTATTATCTAACCATGCTTCAAAATTTGAATTGGCTATTGTTAATAAGTATAATTTTACTGCTTCAATCGGAATACCTTTTTCATGATAATAACTTACTGCTGCTTCTGGATCCTTTCTTTTACTAAGTTTTCTCCTTGCTCCAGTTTCGTCAATTTTCATTACTAAACCTAAATGTCCATATTTCGGTTCTTTAAATCTTAAAATGTCAAATAATTGAGTGTGTATTGGATAAGAAGATATCCACTCCTCACCGCGTAGTACGTGTGTTGTTCTCATTAAATGGTCATCTATTACGTGAGCAAAATGATAAATTGGTAATCCATCACCTTTTATCAAAACAACATCAATGTCATTTTCTGGCATCTCTATTTTCCCACGCACTAAATCATTTAGTGTAATTTTATGGTCAAAATTACCTGGTGATTTTAATCTAATAATGTATTTTTCACCATTATTTATTCTTTCAGCACGTTCTTCATTTGTTAAATTTCTACATTTCGCCCAATTACCATAATAACCTATTCTTGTTTTTTTATGTTCTTGTTTTTCTCTCATGATTGTTAAATCCTTTTCTGTACAAAAACATGGATAGGCCAAACCATCTTCTATTAGTTTTTTTGCATATGATTCATATATTTCTTTTCTTTGACTTTGTATATAAGGACCATATTCTCCCTTTGAATCTGTTTCGCTTATAACTCCTTCATCAGGAATAATATTAAAATCTTTTAAATCTTTTATAATTCCATTTATTCCGTTCTCTACTGTTCGTTTCCCATCAGTGTCCTCTATTCTTAAATAGAATATACCATTTGTTATTTTTGGAACAAAACTTTCTATAAAAGCACTTAATAGACTACCCATATGAACAAAACCAGTTGGGCTTGGTGCAAATCTTGATACTATTGCTCCTTCTGGTAAATTTCTTTCAGGATATTTTTTTTCATAAATACTTATATCACTAGATACATCTGGAAATATTAAATTTGCTAGCTCTTTATTTGTCATAAGTAGTAATCCTTTCTTTTAGTACAATACTATTTAAATTATACTACTATATCCGTTTTTTTTCAACAAATTTCGATATTTTCACGCAAAAAAAATGGCAGCTTTCTATCTTCGCTTCCACTATTTTCGACGTTTGAGTGCTTGACTTCTGTGTTCGGGA
>CAKOHQ010000049.1 GCA_934085875.1 uncultured Bacilli bacterium
TAGACGTAATCCTTATAGTATAGTTTTATTTGATGAAATAGAAAAAGCTCATAAAGATGTATTTAATATATTACTTCAAATACTTGATGATGGTCGTATAACTGATGGTCAAGGTAGAACTGTAGACTTTAAAAATACAATAATTATTATGACTAGTAATTTAGGTAGTGAATATATTTTAAATAATGATGATGATTATAAAGGAAAAGTTAATGAAGCTGTTAGACATACGTTCAAACCTGAATTTATTAATAGAATTGATGAAATTATAGTATTTAAACCACTTGATAAAGAAGTTGTTCATGAAATTCTTAATAATATTATTAAAAATATTGAATTACGTTTAAAAGATAAACAATTAACTCTAACTGTAAGTGATAGAGCAAAAGAATTCATTATAGAAAATAGTTTTGATGTTAATTTTGGTGCTAGACCTATTAAACGTTATGTAAGTAGAAATATTGAAACTTTAATAGCTAATGCATTAATTAATGATGAAATTGTTTTTGGAAGTAATGTCAATATTGATATTAAAAATAATGGAGAATTTTATATTACTAAATAATTAATTTAAGGCCAGAAATTGTGGCCTTTTTTATTTTGACTTTAAATTAGTCAATAGGTTCACTTTAAATTAGTCAACATTGTTATTTTAAATTAGTCAAAACTCATAACATAAAAAAAGAAACAAATAATGCTTCTTTAATTACTACTTTTTCATTTCTATAATCATGTTTCCTGAAATACCTAATCCAAATAATAGACTTAATAATGATACAAATCCACCGATATATGGTATATAACTTAGAACATATATTATAAATAAACCTACTATCATTAAAATATAACTATTCATATTCTTTTTAAAATATTTCTTATCTAATTTATGTGCTACTGTGTAAGCAGTAAATATGTTTGATATATAAACTAAGATACCATATATTATTCCACCTATTACTCCTACTGATGAGAATATACCAGTCATTAATAACATTAATGCTATCATAGGAACACCAATTAATATTAAGAAACCTTTTCCACAAAGAATAGCAGTTTTTTTAGCAGTTAAATCTTCTGTTTGTTTTAAAGATTTTTTGAATAGTTTTTCACATACAAATACCAACACTATTGCTAACATTGTTATGTGAACATATTTTGATACTATCGCATAAATATATTCTTTAAAAGTTATTTTGTTTGAAGAGGCATTATAAGTCTTAGTTTTGATAGTATTATCTAAGCCATCAACTTCTGCATCTTTATTATATTTTAATGTTCCAGTTATTTTAGCACCTTCAATATTAATGTTAGCAGCGTAGACTGTTACATTACCATTAAATGTTCCTTTTAAAGTAACTTCACTGGCATATATATAACTATCTCTGTTAAGATTACCATTTATTGTAATTGTATTAGCGGCTAAATAAGTATCTCTTAAAACATTACCATTAACTTTAATATCGTTTGCTGCTAAAAATAAATCTTTTTCTATATCTTTTTCTATAACTATTTCATTTCCAGCTCCAAATAAATATTCTTGATTAGCATTAAAAGTTAATTTATTTCCTGCAACAAAACCAATTCCATCTATTTTGTTATTAACTTTGATTTCGTTTCCAGCTATAAATGCTGTTCCATCTAATTTATTATCAATAGAAACTTTATCTCCTGCTTGAAACAAATCTTTTTCAGAACTTTTTGCATTTACCGTTGTAAATGTTAACATTACCAACATCAACGTTACTATAAAACATCTAAAATATTTTTTCATTAAATCATCTCCTATTAATAATAAAACACAAAATATTTTTTTAGTCAATTAATTATATGAAAAATAAATAAAAATTACTATTTTCTAGTTGAAAAAAAAGGTGTTTTTATCTATAATTATATTAGGTGATATAGTATGGCTAATAAAAAAAGTGAAGAAATTAAAGATACTACTAAGAAAAAGACTACTACTAAAAGTAGTACAGCAAAAAAAACTACTAATAATAATTCATTAAATAAAAAAACAACCAATAAAAAAAATACAAATACAAAAAATATAAAAATTAATGATGGAAAAAAAATTGACAATAAAACTAAAACTGCTACAACAAAAAAGAAAGCTACAAAAAAAGTTGAAAGTAAAAAGATTCCAAAGAAAGATATAATATTAGAAGAAAATATAATTAATTCGGAGGAAAAGATAGAATTTCCTGATAATTATGTGAATATTGGAGATAATAATATTAGTGAACAAGAAAAAGATGAAAAAATTATTGTAGAAGAAATTAACAATATTACTAAGTTAGAAAATGCAAAATATATCAAAAGTAAGAGAAAAAGTAATTTACTTCCAATTGGTATTCTTATAGCAATATTAGGTTTAGTAGCTTTAATTATTTCTTTAGTTGCAAATAGAATTGTGGATAGAGAATTTTTAAGCGATAATAATATTACTTTGATGCTAATAATAAGTATAATGATAGAATGTTTTGGCGCATTTATTATAATTAGAGAATCTTAATAATATTTAATTATTCTATATAGTAAAGTGAGGGTTTATGAAAACAAAATATGTTAAAGTACTTTCTTTTCTAATTGGAATAATTTTTTTAATGTCATTTATAATTTTTGGTCCTAGGAAAATATACTTTACTTTAAATGGCAAAGAATATAATGAAATTAATGTAGGATCTACATATAAAGATGAGGGTTTTAGGGCAGAATATTGTAATAAATATATTAAATTATTTTGTAAAAATTTAAGTGATAAAGTAAAAGTTAGTAAATATGAAGAGAAGAATATTAATAAATATTATTTAAATTATAGCATTAAATATGGTACTTATAAAAAAGTAATAACTAGAGAAGTTAAATATGTAGATAATGAAAGTCCTATTATTAAGCTTGTTAATGATGATAATAGTATTTGTCCAAATCAAGAATATATTGAAAAAGGATACAGTGCATATGATAATGTTGATGGGGATATAACTAGTAAAGTTATAAAAGAAATAAAAGATAATAAAGTATATTATTCTGTTTTTGATAGTTCAAATAATAAAAGAACTATTATTCGAAATATTAGTTATGTAGACAAAGAAAAACCAAATATAAATTTAATTGGTGGAAATATTGTATATGTATATAAGAATCAAGTATATAATGAGAGAGGGTATTCTGCAATAGATAATTGTGATGGAGATATTACTAATAAAGTAAATGTTATAAATAATGTTGATACATCTAAAGAAGGAGAGTATAATGTTAAATATAGTGTGGTTGATACATTTGGAAATAAAAATACTATTTCTAGAACAGTTGTAGTTTTTGATGACATTAGTAAAGTACCTAAGAATGGTAAAGTTGTTTACTTAACTTTTGATGATGGTCCGGGGAGTTATACAGAAAGTATATTGAATGTTTTAAATGAATATAATGTAAAGGCAACATTCTTTGTTACTAATCAATTTAGTAGCTATCAATATATGATTAAAAAAGAATATGAAAGTGGTCATTCAATTGCTGTACATACATATAGTCATAATTATGGAAAAATATATGAAAATGTTGATAGTTATGTAGATGATTTTAATCAAATGAATCAAATTGTGTTTAATGAAACTGGTATGTATACTAAAATGTTTAGATTTCCAGGCGGAAGTAGTAATACAATTAGTAAATTTAATAAAGGTATTGTTAGTGATATTGCTAAGACTATGACCGATAATGGATATATATATTTTGATTGGAATGTTGATAGTATGGATACTAGATACAAAGATTCAGAAAAAATATATGAAAATGTTATTAATGAAATAGAAAAACATGATAGTTCTGTTGTGTTAATGCACGATATAAAAAAAGCTAATATTGAAAGCGTTAGAAAAATAATAAATTATGGTTTGGAAAATGGTTATACTTTTTTAGGTTTAAATGAAAGTAGTCCAGAAGTACATCATCATATTAATAATTAGGAGTGTTTATGAAAAATTTATTTAATATTTTATTTTATTTGTTTGGTATTTGTTTACCAATAGTTGTAGTTGTTGTATCATTAATTAAGTCAAATTTTAAAATTAATAAAAATGTGGTAAATAAACTTTTAATTGCTGGAATAATTTTTCTTATATTTTATATTGTAAAAGTAGGAGGAATTAAATTGATTAATAATAAAAGCGATAACAAAGATGTTAAAATAGGTAATACTATTAAAAAGAAAGATGATAGTACTACATCTACTACAACTACAAATACAACGACTACTACAAGTACTACAACAAGTACGACGACTACAACAACCACAAAAAAGAAACAAGATGTTAGTGTTAGCAATAATACTGATGGATTAAAAATTATTGATGGTATATTGATTGTTAACAAGTCTTATCCATTACCAAAAGATTATGTTCCAACTAATACATATAAGGATGCTACTGGTTTAAATTATTGTAGTGAGTGTATCAATGTTGATGCGTATGAGGAATATAAATTAATGAAAGCTGATATGGCTAGTTTAGGATTAAATATATGGATACAAAGTGGTTACAGAAGTTATAATTTACAAGAAAGTTTGTATAATAAATATGTTAATAGAGACGGTAAGCTTGCTGCTGATACATATAGTGCTAGACCAGGATATTCTGAACATCAAACTGGACTTGCATTTGATTTAAATAGCATTAGTGATGACTTTCAGTATACTAGTGAAGGAAAATGGGTTAATGAAAATGCTTGGAGATATGGTTTTATTCTTAGATACCCTAAAAGTAAAGAAAGCATAACTGGATATAAATATGAAAGTTGGCATTTAAGATATGTCGGAAAAGATTTAGCAAGCAAATTATATAATAATGGTGATTGGATAACTTTAGAGGAACATTTTAATTTAACTAGTAAATATTCAGATTAAAATACAGACTATTAAAGCCTGTATTTTTTAGTTCCACATTATTTGATAATTTCCTTCACCATTTGGATATATGTTATCCATATCTATAATATAATCTAAAATTGGAGTATAAACTATACCATTATATCTTTCATATTTTTTTGCACGTAGTCCTTTTCCTAAAGATTCTGCTGTATAAATGTTATTATCATCAATCCCTATTATTAATGCAGCATGACCATTTTTTGCAATATAATCTCCTACTTTATATTTTCCATTTTTCATAAAATCAAATGTAATCTTATTATGGGGACCAAGATCAGATAATTCATCTGTTAATTCTTTAAAATCACCAGCTCCAACATCTCCTACATCAAAACCTCCATTATACATAGCCCATGTAACAAAGCCACTACAATCCAGCCCATTTGCTTGATAAATCTCCATTGGAATACTATACAAGGAGCATCCCCATGGTTTAGGTCCTGTTAAAGTACTAGCATTAGATAATAAGTCTTTATATTTTAAACTAGAAAGATACAAACCTTTATGATAAAATCTTCCTTCTCCATCAATCGTGGATTGTAGTCCATGATTTTTTAATCTACCATTTTCTGCAAAGTAGCTTATGTTATATAGGAATTCTAAAGTTAAAAATCTTGCTGCTGCAATAACACCTCCTCTTGTTCCTTCACCAGCTTCTTTCACACGCGACTCTAATATTTTATCTAACAATTCATTTTCTGCTTCTGTATATTTATTACATGCAAGAGTTTGTTTATTCTCATCAATATGTGGTGGTACTATTAGACTTGTAACTACAATTTTAAAAGTTTTTTTATTCCCGTCATTTAATTTAACTGTTAAATTACTTTCTCCAACCTTTAAGCCATAAATTGTATCATTTTCAACTTTTATTATATCTTTATTTTCAATAATCCATTTATATGATTTATCAAAATTTTCAGGGTAATCAAATTTAAGTTCGATCTTTTTATTTCCATTAAGAGCCAGATAATATTCATCTAACATATCTATATTACTATTTATTGTTCCTTCAAACTTTTCAACTATATTAAACTTCTTATTTATTGTCATATAATTATTTTTTATAAAAATTTTATAATTTCCTTTTTTTATATTAAATTTACAATCATTTATATTTATCCAACTTTTATTATCTAAAGAACAATATAATTTAGTTTTGGGGTTATTATATTTTATATTTATTAAATACTCATCATTTTCATTTACTATATTGTTGTAACTAATTGCTATATTAGTACTATTAATATTATTTTTATATAATAATTTACTATAAATGACTAATAATATAACGCAATATAAATTAATTATTATTAGAAAATATTTAATAATTTTATTCATACTCTTACCTCTATTTTAATTTTATCATAGTTGTTTATATAATTTGTTGATAACTATATGTAGTTTACGTAAAGAAAAAACAAATAGTTTTATTCTACTTGTTCTAAAAATTCTAAATCTTTTATTTCTTCTAATTCTTTTATATCTTTATTTGTCATGAAACATATATCTTTATACTTACAATGTTCGCAACCTATATTCTTTCCTAATATCATTTTTGGGTTTATTTCAAAATTTGCATTTTCAATATTATTTATACATTCATTTATTTTATTATCTGTTAATTTGATTATATTATTCATTTGTTTTTCTGTTAACACTTTTGCATGTCTATCAAAGCCTTTACTAGATAATTTCATTCCATAAATCATTTCACTGTTTTCATAAGTTGTATCAAATATTGATATTTTACTTTCATTTCCTATTGTATATCCTTTAAGTTTTAATGAATCTTTTTGTTGCTCTTTTAATGTAGTTCCTACTTTTTTATTATATTTAGAATTATTTAAAATTCCTTGAATATAAAATCCTATTATATCTATATCTTTATCATAATTTTTTATTAGGTATAGGTATACAGGTAATTGCATGGATAATCCATAAGGTAAATAATTTAATTTTATATCAATTGAATACGTTTTATAATCTATTATTACAACATTATTATCTTTTTTTAATATTTTATCTATAAATCCTTTAAATGTTGTGTTAATAACTCCTGGTTTTTCAACAATTATATTTTTTTCATAATATGATTCATTCATGTTTCCTAATGTATTTTGATATTCTATTGTTTTTATAACATTTTTTAAATTATCTAAAACTTTTGTTATAAAATATTTATTTTTAAAACTTTCAGGATATGGGTTATTCTTTATATAATTGTCTACTGTTTTATCAAAATCAAAATTATCACTAAATGCTTTACTTAAGACAGAATGATATAAATTTCCTATATAGTTTCCTAAGTTTGTTTCAAACTCATCTAATTTTAAAATACTTGATATATAAAACTGGAAAGCACAGTGATAGTATTTATCCATATTGGAATAACTCAAGTTAAATTTATTATTTAAATATTTGTATAAATTTTCTTTATTTATTTTTTTATATCTATTATCGTAAGTATTATAATTTATTTCATAATTAGAATATAGTAAACTTATATTTTTATTTTTGTTATTGTATTTTATTAATTCATCTAAATATTTTGTTAAGAATATTTTATTTAGTTCTTTCGAATAATTAGTATATTCTATTTTTTTATCTATAACATTCATTTTATATTCATCAATTAAAACACTTGGATAGAATGATTCATTTAAATGTTTTTCTTTGTAAGTGATAGTGAGATTTTTAATACTTAATATAACTTTATAATATAAATCTTTATTTATATTATTCATTTCATAGCTTTTTTCCATGTAATCAAATTTTATATTATCATTTATATATTCTTCATCTTTTATTGTTATTGGAAATTTATTTAAATTAAAGCTTAGCAAAAAAATATATTTATTATCATCAATTATATTATTTATAATATTTATTTCATTAACTGCATTTTTATATTTTATATTTTCTAAATTTGTTTTTTTCATTACTTCAATGATATTATTTTTAACACTTAAATAATCTTTTTTAAAATAGAATTTATTAAGAATATTTATTATTTTTTTTAGTATATCTTTATTCTTTCTGTTAGTCATATCAAATTTTGTTTTTATGGAATTTAATAAATCTTCTATATTGTTTGATAAATTGTTTATAAAATATTTTCCTATATTAGTTTGATATACGTTGTTTGTGTCTTTTATATTTATTGGAATATTATACATTTTAAATATTCTTTTTATTACTTTATAATAATTTGAATCTATGTTTGATATAAATATATTGTTAATATCTATGTTATTGTTTAATAATTTACTTATTTCTTCTGCAACAAATATAACTTCTTCTTCTAATGTATTAAATTTATAAACGTTATGATTGTAATTAGAATATTCTTTGTTAATAACTTTTATGTTTTCAACATTTTTTAATATACTATATTTATATTTTGTAATATAATCATATCCATATACTATTATTTCTTTATTG
>CAKOHQ010000050.1 GCA_934085875.1 uncultured Bacilli bacterium
TCTTTAAGAGTCACTTTTTGATTTTCATCTATAAAGAATATTGAAAATTTAGAAGCATTAATAATTTCTTTAATTTGATTTTCACCTTTATTTTGAAACATTCCAGATTTAGCATTTAATCTATGTGCTTCATCTACTACTAATACATCTAATTTATTGCTCTCTTCATCAACAAAATTTCCAGATCCTTGAAATAAGTGATTAATATATGTTTGAGTATAATTACCTCTTAACTTAGCAGAGAACACACTTCTTGGAGCTGCATTCTTGGTTACATAAAAGCAAGTCATATTTCTGTTATTAAACTCAACCAACAAATTAATAGCAAGTACAGATTTACCAGTACTTGGCCCACCTCTAACTATCATTACATTCTTTTTATTACTAGATACTGTATCAATAGCATTGCTTAAAGCATATTCATATATAATCTTTTGCTCATCAATCATATAAAATTCTTTATTACCTTTAAGCATTTGTGTTAAAGAATCTTGTAACATTTTAGATGGTCTAATTCTTCCATGATCTATTTCATATAGAATACTTCCATCATCACCGTTTTCAATATATTTTTTAATAAAGTCTCTTAATTTGATTACATCATTATGTCCAAATAATGGTGCTTTAGATGTATACTCTTTATAATTATCAGATAATAACGTATCATCATTTTCAAAATAATAATTATGTAAATATGCACATGGTACTACATTAATATCCTTTAATTGGACTGATTCATTATAATCTTTGATTAAATTTGCATAAGTCATAGCCTGATATGATGGATGATTAACATCTCTTAATCCACCACCAGTGTAAGTATTAACTTTATATACACCATCAAGTTTACCAACTTCAGTCACTTTATCCCATTGTTTTAATTCAATAATAACAATATTAGATTTATTTCTATTAAATCCTGACATCATAAAATCTATTCTGCAGCCAGTTGGTGGAATATTGTATTCAATAGCTATACCAATATTGTTTGGTATTTCATTATCGCTTAATACGCCTCTCATATATTGCATAGAATTCTTCCATGAATTAAACTCTGGTGCACTTGGCCTTCTCTTAACCTTTTCAATATATTTATTTCTAATCTTATCAGCGATTATCCCTAAATCCACATCGTTGATAAATCCTGATTTAATTCCTTCATATACTAACATACTACCTCTCCACCATTTCTTCTAATTTTTCTTGTTCTATAGCAAGATTAGTAATATCAAGCCTAGTGCTTTTACTGTCATCTTTTATAGTTTTAAAATTGGCATTTATTTTTTGAACATATCTATTGTTTATTAAATCGTCATAATAGACTTCTATAACTATTTTTCTATTATTCTCATTATTAACATCAAGGCGAAAAATTAAGTCAATCCAAACAAACTCTTCTTTCCTTATAAAAGATTGATATCCATTAAGTGAGAAATCTCTATCAACTTCATCATCAACTTTTATTAAAATATTTATATTTCTTCCATGATTCAAACCGATATTTTCAATTTTAAAAAATACGTGATGTAAATCACCATCTTCTTTTAGTTTTATTTCATGGTTATATTTGCAATTAACTGTTATTTGATTACTTAAAACATAATCAAATATAGGAGCATTTTGTATTCTCTTATCATCATTGTTATTTTCTATTTGTATCCTAATTTGCTTAAGAGTAATTAAAACAAGTATGACACCACTTATAATTGCACCTACAATACCAACGATATATGAACTAACAAAGTCAAACCACCGATTAGTATCAATACCATTTGTATAGCCTAATTTAGTAAGTATATCATATTTATCCAAATAATAAATAATAATGGGAATAAAGTACACAATCAAAAACAATATATATAAAGTTCGTTCAACAAGACTTCTTGATTGTTTATACATTTTAATACACTCATATATTGAAATGACAGTAATAACTATGATAATAATGTAACTTAGGACTTTAATCATGTTCTCACCTACAACTTATTATATTTTGTACTCTTTCCTTTAGCCTTTTCAACAGGATATTTTTTTGCTGTTTTTTCCATTTTATCTAAAACTATTTGTTTAGGATCTACTCCTAATTTATCCGCAATTAATAAACAATAGTTAATTACATCTGCCAGATCTTCCTTTACTTCATCTAGATTGTATTCATTATTCCATTGAAAGTACTCCAACAATTCACCTGCTTCGATAGAAATACTTTTAGCTAAATTTTCTGGTGAATGAAATTGATCCCAGTCTCTCTCTTTTGTAAACTCAACTATTTTTTTTGTTAATTCCTGCATACTACTACCTCACTTACTAATCAAACAACTCTTTAACAATCAAATCTTGTGAATGTAAATTATTATTTTTACCTAATAATAAATTTTCATAAAACTTAACTAAATATCTACTGTCTTCTTTTATATTTAAATAGTTATTAAAATAATTACTTCTTACTAGTGCATTTCTAAAATAAATTGATTTATCCTTAAATAGAGTATTATCCACATTATAACCTAAACTAATTAAGTATTTTTCAATAAATAGAGCTGTTGTTCTAGTATTTCCTTCTCTAAAAGGATGTACTTGCCAGATGCTAGAGGAAAGTTTAGTAATATTATTTATTACTTCTACAACACTCATATCTTTATAATTCTTTTCTTTTTCTAAAGATATATCATATTCTAATGATTCTTTTAATGTCTTACAATCACCATAAGCAACTGAATCATTATTAAGTATTTTTTCATGTTTAGAAAAATCTATATTTCTAAATTCACCTGCAAATTCATAAACATCTTGAAATAAGTATTTATGAATATATTTTAAATAATCTACAGATAATTCAAAATTATCAATTTGTAATAATTCAACAATTCTTGTAGATACAAAATCGCATTCTAATTCATTATGATTTAATTCCTGTTTTTTATCTTTTTCAATATAATATTCTCTTAATTCTTCTTCAACTTGTTTAATAGTTAAATTACCGCTAACATTTTCCTCTAATAATTTTTCTAAGTATTTAGAAGGTTTTAAATTATCCACTTCTTGAAGACCTATAGCCATATCCCACTGTAGTTGTTTTACATAACCTTCTGGTTTAGTTTCTTCTGTATATTCAACATTACTTGAATCTAATTCTTTTTCATTCATTTAATTAACCTCCTATCTCACTGCATAATTTACTAAAGTTCTAACTTTTTCATATATATTAAATACTTTAGAATACTCTAGTAATTTATCAATATCTTTATCACTGCTATTAAAATAATCATGTAATATATTATTTTGTAATTCTAAATCAAAAGCATCACTTTTTAACATATCACAAATACATCTTTCGGAATTATATATTTTAATTGGATTATTAAACATATTATTAATTTCAATAATTCCAATATCATAATATTTATCTGATACATAATGCACTTTATAATTGCTTAATACTCTTTTCTTACTATTAACAGTTATTTCTATTTCTTCTGGTAATTCTTTAATTAACCCTAACATACTTAATGCTGTCTTATATGAATATATAGCATCAGGATATCTTTTTTGAAAAACATATTCATCATCAACTAATGTATTACTATCAATATATAAACCATGTGAAACTTTATTAATTAAACCTTTATCAACATATTTTTTTATTAATGGTTTACTAATATTTAGTTTTAAAAAATCTGATGTAGATATATATCCATGATTAGCATCTAAAAACTGTTTAATTTTTGTTTCGTTATCCATAGAATCGCCATTTACTTTCATAACAATATTATAACATTTAAGTTGAATATAGTAAATAAATTTTAGTGTTATTTTCCCTAATATTTTTACTACTAAATATATAGGTTAAGTAACTTATATATTCAAACTATCAAGCATGGTATTGATAGAACCTTTTTCTTGTTAGGAAGTATCCCTAACACACTAAAATAGTCTCTGACAGTTAATAAAGATTTTAAATTTTTTGATTAGTTTTTATCTAAAAATAAAACACTAATTTATAAAAAATAGTGCTAAAATTTACTAAATAGTAAAACAAATATATATTATTTATTGCTTAATTATATTATCGATATTATACATACAATCCTTATCTTTTGTATTTAGATTTATTAAAATATTATTTGTTTCTGTATTTAAAGTTGACACAAATATTGAATAAGAATATTGATATGGACTATCAAAATTATAACCAAATCTATAATTTCTATTTTTTGAAAATGGTAAGCTTTCTACAGTTGGTATAATATCATTTGAATGAATTATAAATTCTAACGAAAGTGAATCATCATTAGAATTATGTTGTATTACGACATAATCTGGATGTTTTGTCTTATTATATTCATCAAAAAAATTAATATCATTGGGAAAAATCACTTGGAGTAAATATACAAATAATTTATCTTCAATTGGTGAGACATTTAACAGTTCATAATTAGGACTCAACTCTTTCGATATATTTGAATTAACATGAACAATCATATCTCTAGGATGAAAAGAAATCTTTGGCTCAATATTATTTTTTGTATATTCCTCTAATGATATAATATGTTCTGAGTAATTTTTGTCTTCATATTCTTTTATAAATTCTTTAGATATATATCTCCCCTTTTTTGATGGAAAAGTAATATAAATTGAGTTATCACTTTCAAAAACAAAATTCATTAAAATATATCTTTTCCCATTCCGTTCTAATAATATTGGTGTAACTAAATTTTTTGCCATAGTTATATTTTCCTTTCTTTAAATTTTATCTCCACTCAATAATTAAAATCAATAAATTTAGAATAATAATTAATATGACTTTAATCATTATACATATTTTGTTACACATTGACCTTCTCCTCCTCCTGCATTTATGTGATTAGATACAACTATAACATTAGAATCGTTTCCATACGCATCTAATACCCTTTCTACTCTTTCAGTAGGAGATAAAGTTTCATCTGTTGTTCTTGTAATTTTAACAGGAATACCCAGATTTTTTAATCTTTCATACATATAATTTGATATTTCTAAAGTAAGATCCTTTTCGATTATACCATTACCACTAGCTCCAGGATCAGTTCCACCATGACCAGCATCTATTACCACTTTATAATCTTTCATACTAATTCCTCCTAAAATAGTTTATGAATACCATTATATAAAGTGATATTAAATATATATATTAGTATATAATTATATTAAATAATTTTACCATTCGATAAATCTTTCCCAATGTTCTTTAATAGAATCTGATACACAATCAAAATATCTATCCAACTGGCTACTTATCAACTTAGCTTTTTCATTTATAGGATTTCCTTGAGTATAATAGTCTTTTTTCAAAGATCTAAACATCATATCAGCAAATATTACTGCTCGATCTTCTTTATAATTAGATTTGCTATATGCTGATAAAAAGTAAGCTGGTGTTGAATAATAATGTACATATTCATTAGTCTGTAAGCCATATACAAATCCTTCTGGATTATAAGGTTTCATACTTTCCTCAAGTGCATTAGCACCAATAATATTAGCTAAATAGCAATCAATATAATGCATCATTTCATGATGTAAAGTACTTTCAAATAATAGACCTTCAGTATTTATAAGAATTACAACAGTATTATCATTTCTATTATCTGTTAATCCAGCGGCATATCCATTTATTTTTTCAACTAAGAAAATTGTTAGTGGTTTCCATTTTTTACTTATCTCAAAAAAGAAATTATTTGGATATTTTTTTAATGAACTATCTATAGTATTTAATATTTTATTAATCTTTTCATCATCATACTGCTTAATAGGTTTAACGTAATCACTAACATAAACCCCATCTATCTCATCTTTATACCCAACGTTAACACCATATTTTAATTTTATATTTTGTCTTAATCTATTATTTTCTAAAGATAAAGTATTTTCAGTAGTTTTATCTTCATCACTTGGTTTATCTATATCATTATTTGAATTAAATTTATCTTCTTTTTCATCTTTGGTATCATTTTCATCTTTAATCTCATCACTAAGATTTTCTTTTTTATCAACAGTTGTTGGTTCTTTAACTAGAGAATCTTTAGTAGACTCTTCATTTTTATCATCTTTTATAACATCGTTTTTTGATTCATTTTTTTTAGAAGTTTCAGAATTTTCGTTTTTAGTATCATCATCTTCAATAATACTATCATTTTTTAAATTATTATCTTCTTTTTCTACTTTAGAATCTTTTATCTCATCTTCATAAAAATTGTTACTATCAAAATTTTTGCTATATTTTATGTAACAAATTACACAAAGTAATACTATTAATATAATAGTTAATAAAACAATAATCTTTTTAATATTTGACTTCATAATAAAACCTCTCAACATCTATAATATTATTTTAACTTAATAGCATCATAAATTCAACTTATTTATATTCATTTATCATAATTTACAAAAAAAATATCAGATGATATAATTATGTTGTAAGCGCTAGTACAGGCTTTTCTTTGTATTGCGCTTTTTTTATTTTTTAAATCGATAAAAAAGGACTGCTAAACAGTCGCCACACACAAGTGAGCATTTAGGGCTAAGCCTTTATTTTAACTCTCTATGTCATCTTAAATGGTATTAAAACAGATGAAAGAGCGAAAGAATTAATAGATGCGTTTTAGTTCTATGTCTATAATACTAAATATATAAAACTATATTATATAATTATAATAAAAATGCCAATTATATTTAATAATTGGTATTTTTTTATAAATTATTATTCATGTATCTTTTTCATAATCAGATTTACATCACTTATTTTAACATTTGATGTATTATTATCTCCTAATATATCAAATCCAACATTTAAAACAGTAACTTTTTCAAATCTAAAAAGAATACTTTGAGAGAAACTCATTTGTTTTCCATTTCCTATAGGAAGTTCAAAAGTAAGGTCCTTAATAGCAGAGCCTTCAGATGTTTGAAGATAAAATGTAGCACCATGCACATCATCACTACCATCTACTATTCCAGAAAATGTTATTTCATAAATTCCAGGTTGTACCTCTATTTGCTTATCATCTAACACTTTAAAATGTTCTGAAATATTTGGAACCATCCAAGTATCATCTAAAGACATTGTGCTTGATTCTTCAGAATCTAGAAAACTCGTAAAAAATATTCCTTCATTTGACGATGCTGCAACTGGTCCTGTTGGACCCATATCCCCTTTTTCACCCTTTTCTCCTTTTGGTCCAATATCTCCTTTTTCGCCTTGTGGTCCAATATTACCTTGTAAACCACTTGGACCCATATCCCCTTTTGGACCAGTTGGACCCATAATACATCCTATACCTAAATTTAATAATTCTTTTCTTAATTTTAATTTATTTTGTAAATCTTGGTATTTTTCTAAAGACATAAGATACCTCCTTACAAACATTATATGATTAAAAGATTTCATAGAATAAGCTTTTTTAATCAAAAAGAAAAGAGAATTTAAAAAATTCTCTAATCCTTATCCTTCTATTTCAACATATTTTTTCTCTGATATTTCTTTTTTATCTTCTTTTTTAGGAATTTCAAGACTTAAAATACCATTTTTAAAAGCTGCTTTTACATCAGTAGTTTCAACTGAATCACCTACATAAAAGCTTCTTGAACATTCTCCAAAATATCTTTCACGACGAACAAACTTACCTTTTTTAGTTTCTTCATTTTCATTATTTATAGTAGCATGAATAGTTAAATAACCATCCTCTACTTCAACTTTAATATTATCTTTACTATATCCTGGTAAATCCACAACTATAGAATAACTATCATCGTTTTCTTTGATATCTGTTTTCATTAATCCATTCTCATTATTGTTAAAAAATGGATCTTTAAATATATCATCTAATAAAGCAAAATCATTTCTTCTTGGTATCATTAACATATTATCTACTCCCTTTCATTATGTGTCGAATGTAGCACATAGATATATAATCATACCTATAAGGACTTATTTTTCCTTACAT
>CAKOHQ010000051.1 GCA_934085875.1 uncultured Bacilli bacterium
TATATAACCAGAGCTTTATTTTGTCTAGTGCTTACCCAAACTATTTAATAAATAGAAGGGTTGTGATGATAATGAGTACTAAGTTATTCATAATAAGAATAATTGATAGACTAATTATTTTAATCATATTAAGTCTGATTTTTATCCTCCTACATAAAGGGGTTTAGGTTAAACTTATAAGCACTATGTATTAATTATGATGTTCTACCTAATATAAATATTATATTATGGTTTGATATTAAATATCATATTTTATCTCTTAATATATTTGTAATAAAAACAAATATATATTAATGTAAAATAAAAGACTCGTAATTTAATACGAGTGCTTACCCAAATTGGTAGGCATTACAAAATAAATGCTCTACTTAAATTAATTTTAACATCAACATAATGATGTGTCAATTTAAATTTTATATAAATATGATTGAAATATATCATTTTTTAAGGATAATTTAGACATGTATGTAGGAACATTAACAGCGGATGAAATAGTATATGCTGGTAGTACTTTTATAGATACTAATCCAGATTATTATTTGATAAATTATTACCAAAAATCTAATGATTTACAATTTTGGTCTTCGTCAGTATTTTCTTATGATGGTATGGCACATAATGATATTGCTCATTGTGTGAGTAAAGATAATTATAATAATTATGGATATAATTATATAACATTAACATCATCTAATTATAATTTCCGACCTGCCATAAATTTAAAATCCAGAATTCAAATAACTAGTGGTGATGGCACTAAAAATAACGCCTACACAATTCTGACTAATTGATATTAATTAATAGTTGTTAAAAAAATTTACATTTAAATAAACTTAGTAAATCATCACTACTAAGTTTATTTTTGTAAATAAAATGTAAATATTTTGATAACATTATATATAATAAATTAATAATATTGTATATTATTATTGTAGGAGGGATGGCTAAATGATATATCCATCAATTGATAAATTATTAAACATTATTGATTCTAAATATAAACTTGTTCATGTAATAAGTCAAAGAGCAAAACAAATGCATGAATATGATCATTATCAAATGAAGGAATGCGAATACCATAATAAAAGAGAATTAGGTAGAGCCTTAGAAGAAGTTGAAAAAGGATTAATAAAAGTTAAAAATAATTAAATTGAATACTAATATTAGTATTTTTTTTTAATTTCTTAATATTATTAATTAGGAGCGTGAAAATAATGGAAATTTTAAAAGTTTCATCAAAATCAAACCCAAGTAAAGTAGCAGGTGCGATTGCAAATGTTTTTAGAGAACAAGGTAGTGTAGAAATACAAACTATTGGAGCAGGAAGTTTGAATCAAGCAATTAAAGCAGTATGTATTGCCAGAGGATTTTTAGCACCTAGTGGCCAAAATTTAATAATTATACCAGCTTTTTCAGACATAATTATTGAAGGAGAGGAGAAAACAGCTATTAAATTAGTTGTTGAATCTATATGATAAATGTACTTATAGGAATATTTTATATAGCATTAGTAGCATTAACATCATACTTATTATACTATATAATTAAAATTGCTATAAAAGATGCTTACTATGAAATTGAATTTAAACAAGATGAAGAAGAAACAACATACGAAAATACAAATATAGATAGTGAAGACGAATAACTGTAAATTTTACAGTTATTTTAAAAAGAAAAAGAAGTATTGTCGAATCTATTTAAAAATTAAAAAAAATAAATTATATTAATGGTGATGGTGCTTATGTTAAATATCAATATGGAGTTTAATAGTGGTATATTATTTGTTAGATTTATAGGATCCTTAAATAGATTAACAAATGATAAAATAATAGATTTAATATCTATTATAAAAAGAAATGGTATTAAATACTTAGTATATAACTTTGACAATCTAGAAAGTATAGATGATATAGGTTATAAATCATTATTACTTTGTTATAATGAAATAATAAATAATAATGGTAATTTATTAGTAGTAAATAATAAATTTAATTTAGAAAATATGAAAGAAGTAAATAATGAATTAAGTGCACTTAAAATATTAAAAATTTAGGTGGAAAAAATGATAAACGACATTGAAAGTATTATTAACAGTCAAGATTTAAAAAACATTATTATATCAATTTCAAAAAAATTCTATAATGCTGAAAAATATGATTTATATCAAGCTGGTTATATAGGAGCAATAAAAGCATATAATAATTATAAAAATAATGACACAAAATTTACTACATTTGCATATAAATATATTTTTGGTGAAATGTATGAATTAGCAAAGAATAATAGAAATATTAAATTAAATAAAAACTATTTCAAAATATATAAACAAATAGAAAATGCAAAAATATTATTAACACAAAAATTTAATAAAGTACCATCTAATAAAGAATTAAGTGAATATTTAGAAATAGATTTAAATTTAATAAATGATGTAATTAATACTTGTAATATTACTTTATCGTTAGATAATTTATATGAATCTGATAACGAAAGTAACCTTTATGCATTCGTTGGAAAGAACATAGATTATGACACAAATATTTTAGTTAGAGACTCGCTAGAATGTTTAAATGATGAAGAAAAGAAAGTTATTAATTATAGATATTATTATGATTATACACAACAAGAAATAGCTAACATACTAGGAATTAATCAAGTAAAAGTTTCTAGACTTGAAGCTAGTTCAAAAAAGAAAATTAAAGAATATATTAATGCATAAAAGTAGGTAAAAACTTCCATAATAAAAATGGAGGTTTTTTAATGGAAAAACGAGAATATCAAGAATTAGTAAAAAATACTACACCTAAACCTAAGAAAATGACACATAGTATATTAGCGTTTTTATCAGGTGGTATTTTAGCAGCTATTTGTGAAATTTTAAGATCCTTATTAATTAATTATTATCATTTTAAAAATAATGATGCAGTAAGTATAGTAATATTTATTTTAATAGTTTTTGCTTGTTTTATGACTGCATTTTTTGATTTTGATAAATGGGTTATAAAATTCAAAGCTGGTTTAATTATACCTATTACAGGATTTGCACATTCTATTCAAAGTAGTGCATTAGATTATAAAAAAGATGGTTTAATTACTGGTTTAGGAGCTAACTTTTTCAAACTTGCTGGAAGTGTTATTTTATACGGAATTGTAAGTTCATTTGTTTTCGCTATTATTAAGGTGGTGTTTTATGGCTAGTTTTAAATATAAAAATGTTTATATAAATAAATTCTATAGTATAGCAGGTAAATATGAAAATAATGGAATATTAACAAATGTTAATAGATATTTAAAAGATTTTTATGATGGAGAAAAAACTATTGAAGATTGTGAAATAAAAATGCAAAAAGAAGTACTGGATAATTTAATTAATAAAAAAACAGAAATAATTATTGGAGGAGATTTAATGAATCAAAATACTGCAACATCATCTAGTGTTAGTAATAATAATATTTCTTTTATGGATGTATACAGTGCTTGTGCAACTTTCAATGAAGCATTAATAATATTATCTAATTTTATTAATGAAAAAAGTATTAAAGAAGGGATATGTATTACAAGTAGTCATAATTTAAATAGTGAAAAACAATTCAGATTTCCAATAGAGTATGGAGCTCAAAAACCCATTTATAGTACATTTACAACAACAGGTAGTGTTGGTTGTATATTATCTAAATATCCATCAAATATAAGGGTTGTTAGTAGTACAGTAGGTAGTGTAATTGATATGGGTATAAAAGATGCCAATAATATGGGAGCAGTAATGGCACCAGCAGCAGTAAAAACATTGATGGATCATGTAAATAAATTTAATATAAACTTAAAAGATTATGATATTATTTTAACGGGTGATTTAGGAAATTATGGAGAAGAATTATTTAAAATAATATTAAAAAAAGATTATGGATTAAATTTAAAAAATTATATGGATGCAGGAAGAATTATTTATAAAAAAGGACAAGAAAAGTATAGTGGTGGAAGTGGACCAGTTTGTTTACCTCTAATACTATTTAACAATATTTTACAAAATAAAAAATACAAAAAAATTATTTTTATAGCAACAGGAAGTTTACATAGTCCTATGCTAGTTAATCAAAAACATTCAATTCCAAGCATAGCACATTTAATAGAATTGGAGGTACTATGACAATATTTTATTCGTTTATATTTTGTGGCCTAATATGTCTAATAGGACAAATTATATTAGATAATACTAAACTTACTCCTGGTCATGTAACAAGTTTATTAGTTGTAGTCGGTTCCTTTTTTGGTATGCTTGGTATATATGATAAAATTATAAATTTAGTAGGTGTAGGAGCAAACATACCAATAACATCATTTGGTAATACTTTATTTAATGGTGCATATATTGGATTAAAAAGTGGAGGATTTATTGGATTATTTGAAAATATACTTTGTAACGTTAGTCTTGGTGTAAGTAGTGCAATAATATTTTCATTTATATTTACCTTAATTAGTAAAGTCAAAGATTAAGTGATTGTAAAAAATCATTTTTTTTGATATTATTATAAAGTAGGTGATAATATGAATAGAAAGAATAAGATAATAATATTAAGTACAATTATTTTTTTAATATTAATTACTTTAACTATTATTACATATGGATATTATTTAATAAAAATAAATGGTAATAAAAATACATCTATCTCAGTATCAATAGCAAATTTAGAATTAACATATAATGATGGAAACGGTTTAATAGAAAGTAAAAATGTAGTGCCTGGAGACAATATAACAACAAAAGAATTTAGTGTAGAAAATACTGGAGATAAAAAAGTTGTTAATTATGCAGTGTATTTAGATGATGTAGTAAATACTTTTGTTGATAAAGATGATATTAAATTAACATTAACTTGTGAATCATCAAAAAATAATACGTGTAACGGAACAAATATGTTATACCCAACAAGTGATGCATTATTGGTTTTAAATGATATAGATGTAGGAGAAATACAAAAATATTATTTAAAAGTAGATTTTATAGAAACAAATGATGATCAATCAGATAATATGGATAAAATAGTAGAAGGAAATATAATAATAAGAGATTTAAAAGAAACAGGAAGTACTGAAGAAGTTGTAAATGGAACAGATAGTGTTATACTAGATAATCCAAAATTAATATCAGATTATAAAATATATGGAAGTAGTGTACAAAATGGTACTCCAACAGTAGATAGTCCAGTAGAAATAGAGAGCGTTGGAGATTTAGTAACAGAAGGGGATTATAAAAATAAATATGAAATATCAATGATATTAAGTGGAAAAAATTTACATAACATAAATACAGATACAATAGGTGCAATGTATGATAATGAAGGAAACATAATAAATAATAATAATATTTTTGTAACAGATTATCTATTTATAACAAGTAAAAATACAAAAATAAAATTAACTGGAACGAACAATATCAAATCAGTACAAAATATAAGAGTAAATTTTTTTGATAATAATAAAATATGGCTTTCTCAAAGTGTTATACCAGTAAATGCTTCAGAAAATTTTGATAAAGATATAACAGTTCCAACAAATGCTAAAAGTATTAGAATTAGTTTTGCAAAAGACAATGAAGAGAAATTTGAAATCAATGAATTTTATACAACAAGTATATATCTTGATGAACCATTAAGAAAAATAGGAGAATATGCAGATTATATAGATTTTAAAAATAAAAAAGTTATCAGAAATGTTTATAAAGAATCTATAATACCTAGTTATGTAAGTTCAAATACAGGGACTTATACGGGGTTTCTTGCCGATATAACAAAAGTACCGAAAGAATATTCTTTAGCTTCAGAAAAAAATAATGGTATATGTTTATCTGATACTCACAAGTATATGAATGTAGTTTATAAAAATACGAATCAGTATTCTAATATATGTGGTATATACAAAACGACAACAAATGTGTACAGAGTAGTTTTTACAATGGGAGATAGTTCTATTAAAACTTTAGAACAAGTTTTAACAGTTTTACCTAAAATTGATATTCTTTATCCTTTAGAAACTGTAATAGAAGAAAACATAGATTTACCACAGATAAACGGAAATACAATAAAAATATTAACAAAAACTTCTCCAAGTAATATTGAAGTAACATATATAAAATAGCCATAAATTGGTTATTTTTATTTTATAAAATAGGACATAATAATAATGGTGGTAGTATGAGAAAGAAGTTAACAATATTATTAATTATATTATTATTTCCTTTAAATGTATTTGCATATTCTAATTACATAATTCCAGGAGGAAATAATATTGGAATTGAAGTAGAAAATAAAGGTATTATAGTTATTGGCTTTTATAAAATAAATAATAAGTATAATATGAATGATTTAAAAATAGGAGATGTAATAACAAAAATAAACAATAAAAACATATACACAATAGATGAAATGATTAAAGAAATAGAAAATAATGTTAAAGATAACAAAGTAAATATTACTATTGAAAGAAATAAAAAAGAAATTAATTTAGAATATAATTTGATAAACGAAAATGGAGTATATAAAACTGGGTTATATGTAAAAGATAAAATTAGTGGTATTGGAACATTAACATATATAGATCCTGAAACAAAAATATATGGAGCTCTAGGACATGAAATAATAGAAGGAAATAGTTTAAAAAGTGTTGAAGTAAGAAGAGGAACAATATTTGAAAGCTTAGTAACCAGTATAGATAGAAGTACAGAAGGTAATGCAGGAACTAAAAATGCAAAATTTTATTCTAATAACAAATATGGTAATATAGAGAAAAATACAGTTGCAGGAATTTACGGAAAATATACAGAAAATATCAATAAAGAAAATGCTCTAGAAGTAGGTAAACCTGAAGAAATAAAATTAGGTGAAGCAACTATATATACAGTTATAAATGATGAAAAAATAGAAGAATTTAAAATAAATATAAAAAAAATAAATTTAAATAGCAAAATAAAAAATATAACATTTGAAGTAACAGATGAAAGATTATTAAATGTAAGTGGCGGTATAGTTCAAGGTATGAGTGGCAGTCCTATAATTCAAAATAACAAAATTTTTGGTGCAGTAACTCACGTAATTGTAAACAACCCAACAAACGGATATGGTATATTTATTACTACTATGTTAGAAGAAGGAGAAAGATAATAATCCTTTTTCTTTTTTAATATCTATATTTTAATTTTACATAACAAAAACATATTTACAATAAAAGTAAAAAATGGTATATTTTTATTAGGGTAGAAATACCAAATAAAAATTTTACGATTCATGAAAAAACTATGAAAACATATCTCTTTCCCAACCCCAAAAATCGTTGGGGGGGGGGGTATAAAGAAATATGTTTTTTCGTGAT
>CAKOHQ010000052.1 GCA_934085875.1 uncultured Bacilli bacterium
ATTATTAATATATGCATCAATCTTATTATCACCCTAATATGGATAATTATTTAAAATATTATTAACATCTTCTAAACTTAAACCCATTTCTAATCTAGCTCTTGCTCCATTATTTCTAGTAAATCCACAAGCATCACCATTATATCTAAACCTAGAAATCGCATGAATAACATGGTCCATACTTTGATATTTATTATATGTTTCAATTATTGCCTCTTTTAAAATATCTTCTTTTTTTATATTATTAACATTTCCATTATATTTAGAAAATATATCTTTAACATAACTCATATCAAAACTTTGACCTGCAGTAATTCTTTTTTGAATATCATTAATCATATTTAAATCTCTATCATTACTTTTAATACTATTTAAATATTCATTAAAAGTATCTACAGTTAAATCTTCCAATCTATCTTTTTCACATAATATTTTAGTAAAATTAGCAATAGATTTAGATAATTCTATATTATATGAACGCATACCATCCATAGCAATTCCTACACCATTTAGATTAATTGTAAATGGATTAACATTAAGTAAACCTTCATTTAAATATTTATCATTTTTAACATAATTAATAATCGTTTCAGCATCCTTAATATTACTAACTCTAATAACAACATTATCATTTCTAATTTCACTACCAACTTTAGAATTATGTTCAATACCCATATTGGTAATGAAAGCAAATAATTTATTAACGCCCTCATATAAATGTTCTTCATCAAGTGGAATATATAATTTAATTGCATCTTTATTTATAGGTTTAGCACCACGGTTAACAAATTGACAAAAATAAGGATATCTATTATCTATAAAAGTACGTAATCTTTCATTAACATTATTTCTATCAATCCATTTACTAAACATATTACTTATATTTTTAAATTTTTCTTGATTATGTCCTAAATTAAAACCTATTAATTCAGTATAAACTATATCATAAAAATCATCATTTAATAAACTAGGATTATATTTAGCAATTAACTTTATTCTTTCTAAAAACTCATTCATGACTAATTACCTCAGATAAATCAACAGTATCTTCTAAATTAAGTAAGTCTTGATTATCTTCCTTTTCTTTATCACTAACAAGATATATTTCTTCTTCAATTCCATTAATTATAATCTTTTTCTTTTCCATAATTTATTACTCCTTAGTTTTAATTTAATTAACATTTCATTTATTAATTTCAAATACAAAATTCAAACTAAAATAATATTGTTAAAACATTTTCTCAAATCAATTTAATATCTACCAAATCTACATTAACTTTATTATTAACTAAAAACACTTTTTACTTTAAAATAATTTTAATATAAATTTTTACGTTTAACAAGTGTTTAATATTTCATAATAAACATAAGATATTTATTAAATACTACAAAAACCGCAACATTTAAATTAATACTAATCTACTACCATTTTGAATTTTATTATTTTTAACACTATAACCTAAATTATATAATACACCAGTATATAAATTAATTAATGATAAATTATTACTTATAGGAAACTCACCTTCAGTTAATTCATTAATAGTTAAATTTAGTAATTTAATTACTTCTCCTACTGTTTTATTTACAGGAATAAACAAATTATATGTTTCATTAATACTAGGAACAACTACATCAACATTTATCTTATTTTTCATAATCAACTATCACTCATCCTTAAAAAATTCTATTATTTTAAATTTATTTACTTTCCCCTTATTAACAACATATCCAAAATTGTTTGATATCTCTTCTCTCATATCTCTAGTTATTTTATTTACATTAATTAAATATTGATTATCAATACCATTAGATATCCAAATACCATTATTTTTATCTACATCAAACCAATCATTATTGGAATAGCTATTAATCTCATTAGCACTATCAATAAATAATACATTAATTTTATCAATGCCTTCTATCTTATTTAAAACATTTCTTAATTCTTGAACAAACCTATCATCACTAGATATCATTTTATTTAAACCAGTAAATATTACTAAACTTTGTTTTGTTTTTTCACTAACCTTATCCAAAAACTTTTCAAAGCTAACTAAAGCACCCAAATAATTATTTTTAACATAAGTAACATTACTTCTTAAATCACTTAATATAGAATTCCCATCAAATACAATAACTTTTAAAGTTTCTTTTTTACTTGATATTAATTCAATTAAACTTCTCATAAAAGGTACTACATCATCAAATAAATTTGAAGAAACAATATTAAAGTTCTTAGTTAAAAAGTTATATTTAACAATTTCTAAACTTTCTGTATACACACCTATTGGTATATCACTTAATGTATTTATATTAGGTTCAACAAATTCAAAATTAACTATTTCTGGTAAAGTTTGTATGCCTTTAGCACGTCCATTACTTTTTCTTAATAATTCACTACTAACATTATTTATATATTCATTTAAATCATCTGTTTTAACTGGAATAGCAGTTTGAAATTCATAAACATTACCAACTTCAACTAAACCTCTTCCCTTAATATTTGCAGGAACACATCTAGTAGCATTTACAAATATACTTCTATAATCATAAGTATCATTAAGTTGTAAACATATTTTCTGTTTAAAATTTTGACTTAATCTATAGCTAACACTATTCGTACTATTACAAGTTATAATAAAGAAAATACCATATTTTTCTCCTTCACGACATACTTTTGATAAAACTTCATCATAAACATCACTAACACTTTCTTTATAATTATCAAAATTATTAATTATAGTTAAAATATTTGGCATAGTACTTCCACTTTTAGAACAATAATACAAATAATCACCATTATAATCTTGAAACAATCTTTTTCTGTTTTCAAATTCTTTCATTATAAATTTAAAATAATTCTTTATTTTTTCTGTATCATTAGATGTCACAATATCTCCAATAATAGGACTCTTTCTATAAGAATTTAACACCTCAGCACCAAAATCTAATACATAAACATTTACTTCTTCTTTATAATGACTAATCATTAATGAATAAAGTATAGTACTAAGTAAATTTTCTTTACCACTTCCAGCCATACCATATATAATAGTATTTCCACCTTTACTAATAGGTAAAGTAAGCAAATCTTGTTTTTGAAGTTCAGGTGCATCATATTCACCAATAACAGGATTTAATATAAAGTTTTCTTTAGTATATTTATATTTTTTTAAAAGTTCATCAATATATATCTTGTCTGGAATAGCATCTAACCATAATTGCCTTACGTGAGTTTGAACACTATTGCTAGCCTCAATTATTTCTTTCATTATACTAGGTAATTCTTCACCCTTAAATACAGCACTAACAATTTGTTTTTCACTATTAACTTCTTTATAAATTTCTCCAACATTATCAACAAAAACTAAATCAGTATCAACTACACTTTTATGTTTATCACTTTCATAATAAGGAGCTCCAGCATAAGCACTTTGACCCTTTGCAAAAAATTCATTATATCCAACTTGAAAATAAAATCTACCTGCTTCCTTTAAGAATGCAGCATCAGGACATCTAATCATATCATTAGAATCACTTTTATCTTGTACTTTTAAACATACTCTAAATTTAGAGTTAGACCATATTTGGTCATCTACAACTCCACTAGGTTTTTGAGTAGCAAGTATTAAATGTACTCCTAAACTACGACCAATTCTTGCAGTACTAATAAGTTCAGCCATAAATTCGGGTTGTTGTGATTTTAATTCTGCAAACTCATCACTTATAATAAACAAATGACTTATAGGTGTATCAATTCTCTTATCTCGATACCATTTTTGATATTTATAAATATCAACACTGCTTTCGCCTAATTTATCACGAGCTTGATTAAATAAAGATTGACGTCTTTTAAGCTCACTATTTATACTAGCCAAACTACGATTAATTTCACTAATATCCAAGTTAGTTATAGTCCCAGCTAAATGAGGTAATTTAACACCAGTTTCTTTATTTAAAAATGTTCCAGCAAGACCTCCACCCTTATAATCAATAAGTACAAATTGAACTTCATCAGGATGATAATTTATTGCCATTGATAAAATATATGTAATAATCCACTCAGACTTACCACTACCAGTCATACCTGCAACCAATCCATGAGGACCATGAGCCTTTTCATGTAAATCGACTTTAAATAATTCCCCTTGCTCATTAACACCAACAGGACAACTCAAACTTTGAATAATATTACTATTTTTCCAACGATTAACAATATTTAATTGATTAACATTTCCAACATCATACATTTCCAAAAAAGAATAACTCTTAGGCAAACTAAATTTCCCAGCATCAATATCAATAGGAATATTACATAAAGTTAAATAACACATATTCATATTAAAATTAGGTATATCAGCTTTAAAACCTCTAATATTAGTAGATATTAATTCATTCTCAAAAATGCCACTATTATTCTCTTCTATATTAATAAAATTACTACATTCATTAGGTAAATTATCTATTCTTTCAGTAACCAATACCATACTAAAACCTAAATTATTTTTACTTTTAATCAATTCATTAAATATACTAGTATTCTTTATATAATCTATTTCATCACTAATAATCAAATAATATTCTTTAAATTTTTTATATAAATCATTTTCCTTATCATTATTTTCTTTATCATCATTAATATTATTTAATCTTTCATTATATATTTGTATTAAACTATTGCTAACCTTACTTATATCATCACTATCAATACCAATATATCTAACAGTTTTTTCGTTATTCCAAAAATGTGGTATATTTCTATACTTTTCCCAAGTACTTCTTTTTTCATTACTACTTATAACAACTATTTTCAACATATCATAACTATGAAAAGCAAGAATATTTAACATAAATCCATCTAAAAACTTTTTAACATAATTATATTTACCTACAATACCCGTTATATTCTTCTCTACTAAATTTATAGTCACAGGAACATTATCAATATCTTTAACAGTTTTAAATAATTCTTCATAAACATCTTTTAAACTATCTTCATCTATACTAAAATGTTCTTCAGGATAATTTATATTAATTTTAGGCTTAACACTGCCAATACCAATTCTTATATTTAAAAAATCTGGATGTTCTATTTTTCTATCCCATAAAGTTCTATCATGTTTTAAAATAATATTAGCAACATTAACTAAATCTAAATTATTTTCTATCAATATTTGTCTTTCTATTTCTATCTCTTGTAATATTTCTTCTTTCTTTTTCTCAATATATTTTTTATATTTTCTTCTTCTTTTTCTTTCTTTACTATTCTTAGTTCTATTAGTATATAATCTTTGTAATACTGGAAATACTATCATCGCGGCTAACATTGATATAGAAGTAATTATTTGAGTTGCATTCTCACTAAACGTACTTTTACCATTTAAAACATTAGAAACTGCACTAAAACCAGATACTATACTAGTCACACCCATCAACATCATAGGCCCCATTGTATAAATAAAAGGCATTTCTTCACTACTACTATTATTACCACCACTAGGTTCATCTATATTAAATGTTTTTTCTTCAATACTTCTCTTAAATCTAGGAGGTCTTTGAAAATACTCATTTTTATTAAAAACTTCTACAAAAGTCTCTTGTTCACTACTATAATCTTTATCAGGATTATTAGGTAATAATCTTTTAGCAAGTTTCATTGAATCATAAAATATAACATTATTAGGATTATTAATTATTAGTATATTACCAACAATACTAAACATAATACCATCTATAAAAACCATATCCCCATTAAAAAGAACTTTATTAGTTTCTAATATATTATTAACAAACATATTAAGTTTAGTATTATTATTAATAACACTTAAAACTTTATCTTTATAAACTATACTTATTTGTTCTTTACTAAAACTATTTAAAGAACAATTTATAGTAGCATTCTTATTATTACCAATAACAATATTATCTAGTTTACTATAATCAATTACTAATTGTTTCATAGTATAATCATAAGTAGGCATGATGAAAACTTTATAAATTTTCTTACTTATAATTTCCATTATATAAAAACTTATAAAGTCTTTTAAAGTAATATTATCTAACTGATTAACGTTAGTTAATAGTTCACTTTCTTTATAATTAATATCTTTAATTATTTTAACATCAGTATTACTTTTAACAACCCAATTACCATTTACGGCAACAACATTAACTAAGTTAACTCTTTCACTATTACTTATCCAATAGTTACCTATTACTTCTTTAGTAAGTTTAAAAGTAAGTAATTTATTACTATCTTCTAATATTACTTTCATACATCACACCTTCTTATTCTTATATTATTAATCATTTATTTTTTTAATAACCAAAACCAGGATTAGCAATTTCTCTATTATTCGAAGTTGATTTTGTTCCATTAATCTTATCTTGACTATCACAAAAATTACTTACTTTATTTTGGATATTTCTTGTTTCATCTATTAATTGTGATAATATGTTTGATAACTTTAATAAATTTTGTTTTGTTTCTGCTCCTATTGTTGTATCATCTGCCCATTCTTTTAAGTTATTTGCAACATATTGATACGTATTCCAACAAGAATATACACTTTCTGTTTTAGTTTCGTAATCACCATATTTAATGTCATTACTAATATTTTCTAAATAAGTTCTTACATTATTTAACGAACTATTTCCTAATGCCATACTATTTTTTCACTCCTTAATCAAAATCAACATATATTTCTGGCGCAGCACTTACAGAATTTAGTTCACTTGAAATGTTGTCCAAATTAGTATTTGTTGATTTAACTTCACTTGTCACAGTTTGGTCTAAAGATAAAGATTTCTTAGCATAATTATGCATTATTAGTGCTAAATTTTTAAAATTAGTACTTAATTTATTCTCCAGTACAGCATAATTTTGTGAAAGTTTACTTATTTCATTTGATAAACTACTATCTTCAGATTTTACTGTTGTTGCTATATTATCTAAATTATTTATAACATCTCTTACTTTTTTTGTAAAAATTACATTTTGAGTATCTAATCTACCTGCTTGTCTTTCTATTTCATTTGCATTTATATTTGCCATTTTAATTCCTTCTTTCTTCTACATATTTGATATTTTATTTTTAATATTAAAATTATTAATTTGAACAATCTCCTTCAGAATATTTTTTTTCTTGTCCTCCGGGATTATAATATTTACTGCCATTCGATTTAGATTTAGTACCATTAATCTTATCTTGACTATCACAAAAATTACTTACTTTATTTTGTACATTTCTAGTTTCTTCTATTAATTGTGATAATATGTTTGATAACTTTAATAAATTTTGTTTTGTTTCTGCTCCTATTGTTGTATCATCTGC
>CAKOHQ010000053.1 GCA_934085875.1 uncultured Bacilli bacterium
TAATCAGGTGCATTGGCATAATCAAATAGTTCATCTTGTTTAGTTGTTCCTCTAGATATTTTAATGACATCTTCCATATCAAACTCACTATTATCATAACAATCTTTAACAACCTCAGAAGTTTCATCTTTTGTATAATCATTACCATGTTGTAATAAACTTCTTAAAAATTTCTTTAACAATTGAAATAGTTCATTTAATCTATAAATTAAACTTCTATTTTCATTTTTTAATTCTTTGTTTTCAGTTTCAAGTTTACTAACTTCTTTCTTATACTTTTGATTTTCTTTTTCTAGTGATTTATAACTATTAGCATAATTATCAACTTCATTAAATATTGTTTGTAGTTTAGGTTGTAATTCCATCACTTTTTTAGATTCATTAATAACATTATTCATACTATCAAAAGTATCTTTTCTAACTTTAACGAAGTCTTTATCAACAATAAATGTCTGTTTAGTTGTTTTCATTTTTTCTTCAAATTCAGTCATGGCTTTATCAAATCTATCATTTTTAGTATTTAGTTCATGGTTAAGTTTTTTAGTAATCCGTTTATATTCTTTAATTTTAATGTGTTTATTATCACTTCCTTTAATACCTCGCTCTAGATCATAACCATTTTCAGTTAGTCTTTTATAATATAAGTCTTGTAAATGTGATAATTGTATTTTATCTTTAATATATTGTTTTTTAGATATGGTATATCTTTCAGTTTTAGTTCTATTATCTAATTTCTTAACTAGTGGTACTACAACACAATGAATATGTGGTGTATCTTCATCTAAATGAACTATTGCATGAAGTATTTGTTCCTTTTTATAACCTAAATCGTTATAAACAAACTCCATACAAGTATTAGCCCAATCCTTAATTTGTTCCCTAGACATATTTTTAAAGAAATTATGTGAAGCAGTCATTATTAATTCATCAGCAACACAATTTCTTGAACTATTTAGCATTTCATGATATTTTTTCTTTCTGTCGGCTCGTTCAGTTTTCATTCTTTCATCATGTTCTTTTTTATATTCCTTTGTTAATTCATCAAAACCTTTAACGTATTTAACATTTAAAGGGACAAGTTCTATATTATTTTTACTTAATTCTATTTTAATATTTTTATTTGACTGATAACATTTCTTTTCACGTTTATTATGTGATCCTATTTGTGATAAATCAGATATAGTCATAATAGGTTCACTTCTAAATATAGCATAGTTTAATTCCATATATCATTTCTCCTTTCTTTTTACACAACAAAAGGATATGTTGTCAAACATACCTTTCATTATCTTTTTTGTTATAATGACAATAATTTCTTATTTTACAATTTTCACAATTTGGTTGTTCACCACATATATTGGCAGACCTTAACAAACAAAATTGTTGAATTACCGATTCTACAATTATCTCATCACAATTATTTAATATTGCTATCTTTTTAATTATATTTAACACTTGTTGTTCTGTTGCATTAACATTTTCTACAATTCCGAGTCTATGACTACCAAATAATCTTTCTAAACTAGAACTAGTTTTACAAGTATTAACACCAATTCGTTTTAAATAATCATAAGCAAATGCTCGTCCAACTTGGGTTAGTTTATATTTCCCTGAATTAAACATATTGGCAATATCATTAGGAGTTTCTTTATTAACAAACTTATCTAAACTTCCATAATCTTTTTCAATAGTTTCTAACACCATTATATTTTTAGACAATGCTTTCATTTGATTATTAATCATTGGATTAGTACAATGGATCTTTCTTAATTTTTTTACTAAAATACTTGGATCAACTACTTTTAAATAGTTTCTATCATAATTATGAAATATTTCATCAATGGTTTTGATATTTTCTCTTATATTATTATCTCCCCATCTATGATTAGAGAGTAGAGCAATAATTAATGCTTTTAAATGTTCCTCAAATGAATACTTTTTACCTTTTTTTCTTGATTTGACACTATTAATTAAATCTTTTATATCTTTCATATAGTCATAATTAATATAATCCATACTTTCTTTAATAAGAGGGTATATTTCTTTTAAATCTTTATCATCTAACAAAGTAATATTCTTTACCATTTCATAATTAGGGTTGTATATTATTTGATTATCAATACAATCTTTTAAAATTTCTATAACTTCCTCATTTGATAAATACTTAACTCTTTCAATAGGGAATACTACTTTATTTACCTTGACATATTTTATCAGCAAAGGTATTAAGTCATCAATTCCTACAATTTGCTTATTTTTCATAAAAAAAATATCTCACTTTCTATAAATTAGTCTTTAACTAATAAAGTGAAATATTGTCTTTTGCCCTTATTTTATCGGCATTTATTTATTTTTATATTGGGGTATCACATATTCAACTTCACCCAAGGAGTTTTAACAAGTCTTGGATTTCCTAATTCATCTTGAAATCCATTAGCGGCATTGCTAACATACCCAACACAATCAATCAATTTTATATTTGTCTCAAAATCATCAATTTTTATATTTGCTCCATTAGATGGAACAAATTTTGGTTCAGTAGTCATAATAGTTTTACCTTGAGATGTTTGTGGAATTTCATCAAGACACATTTTTTTATCATTTTCATCTTTAATATTTGGAATAACCAAATTTTCTATCACTTTTTTTATAAAAGTACTTTTACCTGTTCTGACAGCTCCAACAACTCCCAAGTATATGCACCCATTACCTCTAACTGAAATATTTTCAATTATCTCTTTTTTTTCCATAAGTTCACTAACCTTTCAATCAATAATATGTATTAAATTATATTTTATTCAAAAAAAATAATATCTGTTACCAAGATATTACTTTTTATAATTATTTTTTAATTCTTTACTTTTCAATCTCTTTATTTTTTGCTTTTCTTTGTGTTCTTTTTTTAGTTCTCTTTTTTCCCTAGCAATATTGTCATTTATCATAATTTTTATAAAATTATATAATTCTTGTCGAACTTCATCAACTTCTAAACCTAAAATTTTATTATATATTCTGTAAATAAGATCTTTTTCTAAAGAGAGTCCAGTAGATTTAACATCTTCGTTTTTATATAAATATATAGAATTAATTTTAGCACAACATAATTTTGTGCTATTTAAAATAGCATTTGGCATATAAACATGATTTTGTGATATTAATTTTGAATAAACATTTTTAGTAGTATTAGTAATAGGTACTGTACAATAATATAATTCATCATTTTTATCTACATATGAAAATAAAACTACTGATAATCTATTTTCTTTATTATCATCAAAATTAACTTTATTTATCATAGTCTTTGTTTGCGTAACAATATCTCCTGGTTTTAACATAGCATTTTCTTCTTTATATGTTAAATATTGTATTAGAAAAATTTAACAAACACAATATAATTCGACAAATATTACTTAGTTTTTATTTTAATATATAGATGGTGATATTTATATGAAAAAAATTATTAAACCATTTATTGTTTTTATATTAGGTATATGTAGTGGATATTATTTATTTATGAATAATCCAAAAAAATTATTTAATACATCATATAAAGCATTTCAAGTAGGTGTATACACAACAGAAGAATTAGCAAATACATATAAATCTAAATATAAAAACGCTATTGTTATTAAAGATAATGAACTTTATAGAGTTTATGTAGCAATATTAAGAAGTGAAAATAATATTGAAAATATGTCTAATTATCTAAATAAAAACAATATTGAATATTATATAAGAGATATTGAAATAAGTAATAAAGATTTAAAAAATACAATAGATGAATACGAGAATATAATGAGTAATGATTCGGAAATTGTTTTTCTAGAAATAAATAAAATGATTATGGAAAGATATGAGGAAAGTATATGAAATTAAAAGATTTACCTGTTAACGAACTGCCTAGGGAAAGACTTATTAATGTAGGTGAATCCAACTTAACCAACGAAGAGTTATTGTCTATCATAATTAGAACTGGTACCAAAGATATATCAGTTAAGGAAATATCTAATAACATATTAAGTAAAATAAATTCTATAAATGATTTAAACAATATTACTTTAGAAGAATTATCAAAAATAAAAGGAGTAGGGTTAGTTAAAGCAATTACTATAAAAGCTAGTATAGAATTTGGCAAAAGAGTTAGTAACGTAGAAATAAATAATATGATGAAGTTAAATAATAGCGATATAGTTCACGATACTTTTAAAAGTATGTTTATAGGTTTAAAACAAGAAAGATTATTAGCAATATATTTAGATAATAAAAAAAGATTAATAAATTATAAAATAATTACAATAGGTACAAAAGATCAAACTATGGTACATCCAAGAGATGTAATATATAATGCTATAAAATGCAATGCTAGTGGAATAATACTTATACATAATCATCCATCAAATGATATAACACCAAGTAAAGCAGACATAGAAATGACTAATATATTAATTAATTCATGCAATATTGTTGGCATACCACTTTTGGATCATTTAATAACGAATACTAAAGAATATTATAGTTTTTTTAAGGAGAATAGTCTATGAAAAAATTAGGAATGTATATAATTATATTAATTTTAGTTATAATATTTAGAGATAATATATGCTTCTTTTATGGTAATGTATTAGGAGTATTTAAACTGGATAATAACTATTATGATGGAATAATAACTTTAAAAGATGAAAAAATAAAATATTTAGAAAATGAAATAAATAGTATAAATGAATTTAGTAATAACTTAGATAGAATAGATTATTCGTATAAAGTATCTAAAATAATATACAAGGAATCTTATAATATTGGTAAGTATAAAATACAATATGGTAAAGCTGATAATATTAAACTGGGTATGGGTGTCACTAATGAATTCGGTTTTATTGGTAAAATTACTAAAGTAGATAATAAGACCAGTGAACTAACAACTATAAAAGATTTAAAGGATTTAAGTGTAGTAGTTAATGATAGTTATGGAAAACTTAATTATGATTATGAAACTAATACTTTCACTATATCTGATATAAGTAATTATGATAAAGTATACGTAAATGATTTAGTGTATACTAGTGGTTATGGGACTATAAAAGAAAAATTGTTGATAGGTAAAGTAATCAAGGTAGATAATAATGATATATCTAAAAAAGTTATCATAAATAGTTTGGTAAATTTTAACGATTTAAATTATGTATTGATAGTAGGTGATTTTAATTGATAATATTAGATCATTTAATTAATAATTACTTGAACATATTATCTTGTTTAATTATACTAAATATATTTAATTTAACTAAATACAGATATTTAACTATATTAACAATAGATATTTTATTTAATACTATTCCTTTCTTTTCTTTAATAATATTAATTTTATATTTATTAAATAATGTTATATTTAAAAAAATTGTTAATACCAATATAAATAAATTTATCTTTAGTATTATATATTATTTTATTTTTATAAATATAATATATTTTATAAATAGATATAATTTTACTTTTAAATATTATATTTATTTAAATATATTTTCTATTATATTTAATATATTAATTTATTATATTTATATATTTTATAAAGAATAGAAACAAAAAAATATATTTATCATATAATTTATTGGGGGTATATATGAACTTAAATGATGAATTTTTTGGTAAAGTAAAAAATAAGACTAATGTAGATAAAGATACATTAATAGATTTGGCTAAAAGATTAAATGATAATAATATGAAGGATGAGACAGTTCTTAGAAGTATAATAAGAGACTTATCTAAAATAACTGGTAAGAGTGTTAGTTTGGATAAAGAACAAAAAATAATTGATACTATAAAAAAGGATAAAGTACCTAAAAATATTGATAAATTTTTTTAAACTAAAATTTATATGAAGCTATTGATAATATGCTTCTTTTTTGTTTTGTATACAAAAAATTATTTTTATAGTACTAATTTTTATTATTTGTTGTTTATTTAAATTTTTTTAAAAAAAATTTAAGAAAAAAAAGGAAGGAAGGGTATAAAATAATATCCTTTTAGAATGGAGGTGTTATGCAAAATTTTAAAAGCTTTCAAGATATTATTGATAATAAGAATTTATTATTTGATATAAAGAATGATTTAATATTTAGAAATGTATTTCTAAATGAATGTTCATTTAATTATGTTTGTAAATTATTACATTATTTATTAGGATATGATTTAGATGACTTAAAAAATAATTTGAAGCTTGTTAATAATGAACATCCAAGTGATAGTGCATTTTATAATATTAATAGAAGTGATATTATTTATGATTATAAAGGAATTTATATAATATTTGAAATGAACATGGGTAAAAAAAGTCATCATATAAATAAAAATTATTATTATTTATTTAAACAACATAGTAGTAGACTTAATAATAAAAATGATTATATTAATAAAACAATATTAATTAATTTTGATGATTATGATGTGAATGAAAGAAATAAAATTGTATATAGATCTAAAATACTAGATACAAAATACTATACAAATATATATAATTTGATAAATATATTACATATTAATCTTGACTCGTTAAGAAAGAAAGTATATAATAAAAATGAATTAAATGATTTAGAAAAATTATTAATAATATTTGTAGAGCAGAAAAAAAGTAATCTAGTAAAGAGAAATGTAGAAAGAGAAGTGATTGATATAATGAATTATATTGCTAGAATGGATTTTAGAGAAGGGGACCCAGTTACATATAACTATGTTGAAGAACTTAAAATAAGAAAAGAATTAATTGAAGAGGATGAAAGAAGAGTTGCAAATGAGAAAAGAAAAATCTCAAATGAAAAAAGAGAAATCTCAAATGAAAAAAGAGAAATCTCAAATGAAA
>CAKOHQ010000054.1 GCA_934085875.1 uncultured Bacilli bacterium
TTTGTGTTTCTATTTATATCTGTTGTTGCGTCGTCAACTTTGTTGTTTGTGTTTCTATTTATATCTGTTGTTGCATCGTCAACTTTGTTGTTTGTGTTTCTATTTATATCTGTTGTTGCGTCGTCAACTTTGTTGTTTGTGTTTCTATTTATATCTGTTGTTGCATCATCAACTTTGTTGTTTGTGTTTCTATTTATATTTATTATTGCCAATTCTACTATTTGTTTTGTATATTTATTGATTTTAATTCTATTGTTATTGCTATTTTTTACAATTTCTTCTTTTGCAGTACTAATAGCATTATTTAGTAAAGTTTCAGCAGCATCAACATTATCGTTAATAGATTTTGTATTGATTTTTGCATCAGCTATAATATTTTCTGTATTTTTATCACTATTATCTTTTATATCTTTAGTATTTTTATCATCATTTTTTATAATTTCTTCTTTACTAGAAGTTATATTTTTATTTAATTCTTTTGTATTATTTTCATTTTGTTCTTTTAATTCTTTAGTACTATTAGTAATATTTTCATTAATATTATCTTTATTAGTATTATCATTTTCTTTAACTTCATCTAATTTAGAATTAGTTTTAGAATAATTAGAATTAACATTCTTTTTAACATTTTCAATTTTTTCTTGAGTTAATGAATCATTTTCATTCATTTTATTATTTGTTTCATTATTTAATTTCTTAGCTTCATTTCTAGTATCATCGATAGAACTAACTACTTCTGGAATACTTTCATTGTCAACTTTATATATTTTAACAATATTAAATATACCTAAAATCATAAGTATACTTACAATAGTAGTTATTGTGATACTAAAAATTTTTGTTGTATCCTTTTTCATACTTCTTTTAAACTCCATCCTTCTATTTTATTTTTATTTTTTTGTAAGCTCCATGATATATTATTTTTAATTCTTTAATTGTGTTTTTTATATCATTAACACATTTTTCTTCTCTTAAATCATCATAATAATCATTTAACTTCTTATCATCCAATTCTAATTTTTTTATTATATGATATGCATATTTAGTTTTAATTGGATTGCTTACTTCACCAGGAGATAGTTTTTTTGCTTCACTTTCTATTTCACTTAATAAATTATCATTTTTATAGTATAATTCGAACTTTGTATCATCTTCATCTGCTGCTTCACTGTATTTTTTTATTAAATCTTCAAATGAAACACCATTCTTTGCCTCACTAACAATATTCTTTGCTAATGCTTCTTTTTGGTTGATGATTGTACTACTAAGATTTTTACCGGTATTTAAATCTATTGTAGTAAGAACTATTTGTTCTAGTTTAGTATAATTTTCTTTATATGTTTCTTTTGTAGCAACTTTTTCTTCTTCTGTTAAATCATTTATTTTACCTTCACTATATAATTTTTTTAATATTTTTTTATATAATTTGTCGGTTTCACTCATTTTATTATAAGATGCATCTGTGGTACCATTTTGTTTTAAAAACTTATTATATTGTTTTTTACCACCTAAGCCTTTAATAAATGATTCTTTTTCATTTTCTAATTCTTTTTTATCATCATTAGTTAATTCTATATTATTTTGCATTGCAATAGTTTTAATAGCAGAAGCTGTTTTAATATCACTAATAGCTACTTCTTTTAAATAATCTCTGATAGTCAATTTAGATTCATCATCATACATAACATCAAGATCTTCAGATTTGATTTCATTTATTTTTTCTTTATAATAATTATATTTTGCGGAATAAATATATATCATATAATCACTTTTGGTATAAGTATAATTATTTATACTAATGACCTTTGTATTATATTTTGATTTATTAACAAAAAACAAAACCAAACCAATAATAAGAATTATTATTAAAGATAATATAAAGTATACTTTATATTTGTTTAACTTTGTTAAACAAATATTTTCTTTTTTATTAAGCGCTTTCCTTTCTCCATGTTTTTTACTTATTACTTTATCATCTTTTATTCTTTTAGACATATCAACACTCCCTACTAAGCCATATTACCCTGTTAAAGTAATAATTACTTTTTATTTTATACAAAATTCGAATATCTGTCAATTAAATATTAGTATTTTCTAATATTTTTTATAACTAAATATATTTATATCCTGATGATATTAATTTTATGATGTTGTATCGAATAATATTTTTATTTTATTGAATAAAATTTGTTGCATTTTAATAATATTTGTTGTAATATATGTGTTACTCACTTAAGAAAGGGGAAAAAAATGATAAGATATTCATTAAAAGCTTTAGAAAAAGTTGAAGTTGATAGAAGCTTACAAATTGAAAGTAATGTTAATAGAATAAAAGTTGCTATTGATCAAATCAATAAAAGAAATGGTTTAGAATATAAATTAGATAGATCTTTAAGAATTTATCAAAATAAATTTAAAGAAGTTTTAGATGTTCATGAAAGTACAATATTATTTATTAATGTATTATTTAATAATTCTGAGGAATTTCTTAAAATAGTAGGAAAATATGATTATCAATTTGATCAAGTTACTAAAATATATTGTGTTAATGAAAGTTTAGTTAGATTAGCATATGATTATTTTACTTCTTATAAAACTTTAGATAATAAAGATATAAAAGTGTTAAATTTAAAAAAATAATAGTGGATTAGTCAACACTATTATTTTTTTCTATGTACATGGCATCTCCGAAAGAGAAAAATCTATATTTATTTTTTACTGCGATGTTATATGCGTTAAGTATATATTCTTTTTTTGAAAAAGCACTTACTAACATAACTAGTGTACTTTTTGGTAAATGGAAATTAGTAATTAATCCATCTATTGCTTTGAATTTAAAACCTGGATATATAAATATATCGGTTTCTTTATTACATGGAACAAATTTATCATTATCTCTTAAAATAGTTTCTAATGTTCTTGTGCTTGTAGTACCAACTGCAATAATTCTATGCCCTTCTTCTTTTGTTTTATTTAAAATGTCTGCTGCTTTTTTGTCCATTATAAAATGTTCAGTATGCATCTTATGTTTAGTGACATCAGTTACATTTACTGGTCTAAATGTACCTAGTCCAACGTGTAAAGTAATATGCACTATATTTATTCCTTTTTTTCTTATGTCATTTAATAATTCTTCTGTAAAATGTAATCCTGCTGTTGGTGCAGCAGCTGAACCATAATTTTCTGCATAGACAGTTTGGTATCTATCTTTATCTTTTAATTTTTCATGAATGTAAGGAGGAAGTGGCATAGAACCTAATTTATCTAATATTTCCATTAGTATTCCGTTATATATAAGTTCTACCCTGGTTACTCCTTCGTCTAAAACTTCTTTTACTTTTGCTTTTAATACTTCATTTCCAAAAACAATTATAGTATCTTTCTTTAAACGTTTTTGTGGTTTTGCTAAACATTCCCATATATTATTACCTAAATCATTTAATAATAATAATTCTATTACCGCACCTGTACTTTCTTTAATACCAATTAATCTTGCAGGTATTACTTTAGTATCATTTATTACTAGAGCATCACCTTTATTTAAATAATCTATTATATTATAAAATTTTTTATGTTCAATTTCACCATCTTTTTTTAATACCATTAGTCTACTTTCACTTCTTTTTTCTAATGGAGTTTGCGCTATTAAATCTTCTGGTAAATCATAATTAAAATCTTCTGTTTTCATAAATCTCATTTCCTAACAATACGATATTATAACAAACAGTGGTATATTGTCAATTAATTCTTGTATATTTTTTTTTACTATGTTATAATTTAGTAGTCACAGGGGTGTGGTATAATGGTAGCATAGGAGTCTCCAAAACTTTTGATGGGAGTTCGATTCTCTCCACCCCTGCCATTTGTATATTAACTAACTTAAATGTTAGTTTTTTTATTGAATTTTTTCTAACTCAACAACTTTTCCTATACTCTCTTCTGTTATTACGAATACATCTAATCTTATTTCTTTATTATTTATATTTTTATTTAAAATTTTCTTATCTAATATTTTCCCTTTACTTCCAATTTTTTCTTTTAATTTTTTATCTATTTCTAATAAGGCTTTATCAATACCTTCTTTTTCTTTATATTTATATTTCTTTTTATCATATTCTATTTCTTTATATATACTAAAAAATTTATTTTTTAGTATATATTTTTTATCAAAAAATTTATATTTATTATTTCTTAATATTTTATGATTGATTAATATATTATATCTTTTTTTTCCTGTATATACTTTCTTTTCGTACTCTCTTTTAATAGTTATATCTGTTTTATACCAAACTTTTCCCATTATAATTCCATTGGCACAAGTATAATTTTTTATTTCTTCATTATTTTTTAAGGTACCAGTTATTAATATATCATTTTGTTTAACTAAATCATTTACACTAACTAATATTTCTCCTTTATCACTAAAAATATTTGTAATTAATGCTTCTTTTTTTGATACTACATCACAATATTCTCTATCCTTCTTTATATCATCAATTATTCTTTCTTCAATTCTTACAACATATTTCATTCCTATATTTGTAATACTAATCCATTCTAATTTATTTTTATTATTTTCTAATATTTTATTTTTTATTTCATCTAATTGATAAAAGTTCTTTTTATAACTAATAGGTGTTATTCCATAATTATTTAATTCTTCATTAACTAATTCTCTTATTTCTTTATTGCTATGTATTATTTCTATTTTTATAATTATATTTGATATTATGTACATTGATATTAAACATGATATAAATAGTAATATAAAATATTTTAATTTTAATATTTTATCTTTTAAATAATCTAAACCTAAATTTTTATATATTGTTATATCGCTATAATAGTTATATTTTTTTATAATATCATATTTATCTTTTTCTATTTTTGCTATGATATTATTTTTATCTATATACCTTATATTAAATAATTCTATATTATAACTATTACATTTATTAATAAACCTATTTATATTATTATTTACTTTTATTAATATATATTTATTCATATATTTTCTCCACTTTATTAATGTTACCCTTTATTAGCAATTCATTTTTTTCTAATTTAGTTATTAACATATCAAAACCAGTTATATTTAATATTAATTTATTTAGTTTTAAACTAATATATTTATCATTAAATTTTAAAATATCTATATATTTATATACATATATAAAATTTCTATATATTATTATATAGTAATCTTCTTGTTTTAAATAATTTTTAAATATTTCTAGCACTAGTCTTCACCAATAAAATTATATGCAAAAAAAATACAATATTGCTTACTATGAAATATTGTATTTTTTATTTATTGTAGTTTTGTAAATAATAATATGGAATTGGACAAAAATGGCAATCTAGGAATTGGACAGTTTTGTAACAATTCTTTTTTCATTAAATGATAAAAATTATTAATTTTTCTAAGATATTTTCGAGATTTTTTACAACAATCCTAACATTAATGACATTGCTTTTTTAACAATTAAATGTTATTAATAGTTTTAAGACCAAACAAATTAATTGTTGTAATGAGAACATATACTTATGAAAAACCAAAATCCAACAGACATAAATTGAAAGTAATTTAATTGCTTTATCGTATTAATATAAAAATAACTATTTTTGGAAACAAAGGGTTTGCAATTTAAAAAAAAATTCAATAAACTTTAAAAATTAAAATTTTATTGAATTTTTTACATGAAATTTTAACAATTTTTACGTTTATATATTGTAAATTTATATACAAATGAGCGAGCTCTATTTCTTATAAATTTAGATTATATCTAATCTAAATCAAAAGTATCCTTCAATCAAGAAACTTTATAAGGTGTTGAACTTGTTCCATTTCCACTTGTTACTTTTGTTGACGAAACAAGTATTATCGATGGTCGAAATTGCTGACTTTCCTTTACATCACAATTTGCTATTTTTCCATTAGGCCATACTCTTGAAGCACTAACTCTGTTTTTGTTCGCGCTGTATGTTGTTGCCGAAAGACTCCACCAATAATTTGTTAATGCGTTGTTATTCAAAAAATAATTTGCATTTTCTACACTACCTCCACCTGCATATACAATTTCATCCATTGTTAAAACACTTATAATGTTAACGTCTATTTCTCCATCGTTATCTGTTTTGTCACATTTATATGATGGTGTTTTTGTTGCATAAAATCTGTTACCAGCCGAATATTCAAAACTATTTTTTAAATTTAATAACTCATTTGTTTTACCAATTATTTCTCCATTATCCAAAAAAGAATATGCTGTTGTTTGATCTCCAATACACCATTTTTCTTTTTTTAGTAATGATATATCATGTTTTTCAACTACCTTTTTATCCAACCATTCTTGTAATCGTACTTTTAAACTGTTTGTTGTATCTTCTTCACTATTCAAATAATCATTTACACCTAAAGTTCCTATTAATTTGTATCCATAGTGAGCAGTTAGTTTTTGACCTTTTATTCCGGGATTACCATCTGTTGCATACCCACTGTCATCCGTAAGATTTGTGGAACTACAAGTAAGCTCTGATGCAAGTATAAGTTTAGCGCTACCATCACCTTGTATGCGAACTATTCTCCAGCACATTCCTGCGTATTCAACATAATTATCTATTGGATTTCCTCTAAAATAATAAGATATACCATAATCATCTGGTGCTGAATTTAATAATCTTTCTGTTTCGGTTGTTTTATAAGTTGTAGGAATTTCACTTGTTCCCCATGTTGTTCTATTCTCTCCACCTTTTTTGGCACTACTTATTATTGCAC
>CAKOHQ010000055.1 GCA_934085875.1 uncultured Bacilli bacterium
TGATACTAGCCAAAATTTACTCAAATTCTTTTTACTTAGTTTTCAAAGATCATTTCGCACTTCTTCGTTAAGTGCATAAGTACTATATCAAATTAAAAATTTTGTGTCAATAGTTTTTTTACAATTTTTTAAATTTGATAATTTTGATGTACTTTTTCGCAAGTACATGTTCAATATTACACCAAAAAAAAACGAAAATCAAGTCTTTTTTGTTAATTTTCGCATTTTTTTTCAATTTCTTTCAATTGACTCTTTAATTTTCTTAATTTTAAGAACTTTTCATAGTACATATCTATTACTTCTTTGTCAAAAGGACTTTCTCCTTTTCTTTCCATATCAATTAAATTCGATAATTCATATTTTAATATTTTATCAATTTCTTTTGGATAATGCATTAATTTGCTATGATACTTATATTCATTTTTGTCTAATATTTTAAATGAACGATCTGGAAATACTCTTAAGTCTAAATCGTAGTCTATATATTTTATTATATTTTCATCAATTATAAATGGAGATGCTATATTACAATAATAAAATAATCCATATTTTTTTAATTGTGCTAATACGTTAAACCATCTTTTTTTATAAAAGAATATTATTGCTGTTTCTTTAGTTCTATGAGACTTTCCATCACTTTCTGTAAGATTTGTTCTGTAGTTTCCACAAACAATATAATCATCTGTTATATCAAGTATCATTGCTCCATCACAAATTCTATCTATCTTACCATTATGTTTATAACAATGTATTTCGTAGACGTCTCCTATTTTTATTTCTTTTTTCATTTAATTTCCTCTTCACTTGAGGTTATTATACACTATTTTTTTTAAAAAGACAAAAATTAATTTGTCTAACTATTTGTTATTTTGTAAATTTTATCTAAGTTATTGATATCTAATGCATCTCTAGATAAAATTAATCCGTCTATTTCTTTTATATTTTTAAGTTGTTCTATATTATTTATATTTACACCACCACCATATATTAAGTGTATTTCTTTATTATACTTTTCTTTGATATATGATGTGATGTAATTTATATTATTTTTTATTTCTTCAATATTTATTTCATTACTTCCAATGTTCTTTACTGGTTCATATATTATATGTATTTTTTCAAAGTTTACATTATTTAAATATAAATCTATTTGTTCGTTTAATTCATTAACGTTATTTTTTTCACCTATACAATATAGTGGAATGATGTCATATTTTTTACAATTATTTAATTTGTTAATTAATGATTCATTCGTTTCTTTATTATGTATTCTTCTTTCACTATGTCCTACTAAACAATATTTTACATTTAATGATTTTAATGATTTTCCATTAATCTCACCAGTTCTATTATTTTCTTCAAATTCACTTATGTCCTGTGAGCCTAATATATATTTGCCTTTATTAAAAAATGGTAAGAAGCATGTACTTGGTAAAACTATTACATTATATTTTCTTAATTTTTTTTCATATTTTATTATTTCTTCTTTTGTTAAATTTGCTTTATGATTATAAATTAACTGCATTTTAATCCTCCAGTGCAATAAGCTTCTTTTCTATTATATATTCTAGTGTTGCACCTCCACCTGTTGATTTATAGTAAAATGAATCTTCATATCCTAATTTGTTTGTTGCAGAAACTGCATCTCCACCACCAACAAAAACTTTTTTGTTGCTATCTTTTAATATTTCAAATAATTTTTTCGTTCCGTATTCATATTCTTTATTTTCATATAGTCCAACTGTTCCATTTATAAATATTGTATTAGAATTATCTATTATATCTTTATACAAGTTAAGTGATTCTTCTCCAATATCATAGATTGTGTCTTCATTTGTTAAATCATTTATTTTTCTATATTCTTTCTTATTGTTATTATCGACATAAAAATCGGTTGGGAATATTATTTTATTATCGTATTTATTCAATATTTCTTTTATTTCATTTATAAAGTCTGGATTGCATAAAGATTTACCAACATTTATACCTTTTGCTAACAAGAATGTATTTGCTATTCCTCCACCTACTATTAATTTATCACAATTTTTTAACATTTCTTCTATAAGTTTTAATTTATCATCCACTTTTGCTCCACCCATTATAACAGTAAATGGTCTTTCTGGATAAGTTGTTAGTTCTTTTAATTTTGTTAATTCTTCATTAATTAATATTCCATAATATGAATCAATATATTTTGATATTCCATAATTTGATGCATGTCTTCTGTGTGTTGTTCCAAAAGCATCATTTACAAACACATCTCCTAAATTAGCCCAATATTTGCTTAAATCTAAATCACAAGAACTTTCTAATTTATTTGGAAAATCTAAATATCTTGTATTTTCAACTAATAATATTTCTTTTTCTTTTAAATTGTTAGATAGTGTTTCTAATTCTTCTCCGTAAGGTTCTTTTGAAAAATATACATTAGCATTAACTAATTCTTTTAATCTTAAATATACTGGATATAATGTATTTTTTTGTTTATCTTCTTCACTTTTTACTTTTCCTAAATGACTAAATATTATTATTTTATTATTTTTATTTAATAAGTAATTTATTGTTTCTAAACTTTTTATTATTTTTGTATCATCTATTATTTTATTATCTTTTATTGAAACATTAAAATCGCATCTTAATAATACTTTTTTATTTGATATATTATAATCTTTTATATATTTCATTTTTTATTATCACCATATTCATTATAAAATAATAAAAAAAGAAATACAAGTTAATGTATTCCTAATAATTTAATATATCATCTATAGATATGTTTTTATCATATGTACTATATTTTGTTTTAGCAGTATTAACTAAGTTAATCCAATGTGGACTTGCTATACGATTTCCGTATTCATTTGTTGTAGGACAATAAACTCTACCTATAGAAGCAGGTGTTGTTAATCCTTTACCAAAGTAATTTTTTGATAACATTTTAACATAACTTAATATACCTAATTCTATATTATCATGTCTAATTAATCCACTGTTTGACATACCACCATATACGTTATTTTTACCTAACATATATTTAACAGTATAATATCCACTTTCTGCTGCACCAATTGATAGTGCTATATCAGTATCTACGTTTTGATATATATTTGAAAAATATATTATTAATTTTTCTACATAATCACTATTTCCAGAATATGATTCTATTTTTCTTGTTCTTTCTTTTCTATTTGTTTCTACTAATTCGTAGAAGTATTCGACTATACCATATTCTTTAGTAGGATATGTAATTAATTCTCCATTTTTATTCTTTAGTGAGGCAATATTAGTTTCATTAATATTTTCTATACCTTCACTTCTTTTTATTATATCTTCTTTTATAAAATCATAATTATAACCAAACATTGTAGAGAAAAATATAAGTTCTTTTTCGTTTTGTGATATATAGTAATTAATATCTTTTTCTATAATTCTTGGATTATCATATAATTTTATATCTGTTTCCCCTATTGTTATTCTTTTGAATTCTAATAAAGTTTCATCTAATTGTGGCCTCAGGGGCACAACATCTTCAGTTTGTTCACCTGATACAATTAAAGTACCTTCATTTTGTGCATTAACTTTAGTAATTGTTAATACAAAAATTATTAAAAGTATAAAACAACATATAATGTGTTTTAAAGCTTTATTAGAAACAGTTTTTTGTTTCATTTTGTTCTCCTCCCCAGTCGAACAGTCAATATATTACCATAATTATTATGGGATGTCAAATTTGTGTCTATACCAAAAAATGGTAAAAAAAAAGCAATCTTTTGTCGATTACTTATATTTTATAGTTATAATCTGTTGGAATTTCTAATTTAATTCCAGTAAATAAGCTAGTGTCAGATGCTAATTCTTTTATAGTATCAAAGTCATTTGATATACCATTTGAAACTAAATATTTATCAATTGCATCTTTGTTGAAATAGTATATTGCTTCCCAATTGTCTTTACTTGGATATACTTTTTCAGCTATATTCATTAGTGATTCACCATCAGATAGTACATATGAAACAGATTCTATATCTTCAGTTTTCTTTTCAGTTGTTGCTTCAGGAGCTGTTTCTTCAACTTTAGTTTCTTCTTTTACTTCTTCAGTTTTAACTGGTTCCTCAATTTTTGGTTCTTCTTCTACTTTAACTGGTTCTTCTTTAGGAATTTCAGTTTCTTCATCTTCTAAGAATACCATTTCATCTTTCATTTCTTTTGGTTCTTCAGTAGTAATTTCAGGTTTTACTTCTTCTTCAGTTTTAGTTTCTTCTACTACATTTTCTTTTTCATCAAAAATATTTTCTTCTTTTACTTCACAAGTTCCATGTGATAATTCTAATTCACATAATAAATCTTTTAAGTCTGTATAAGCTTTTTCAACATCTAACTTAATAGAATTAGGGAATGCTTCAATAACTTCATTCTTTCTCTTATTAAATTTATCTATTTCAATTTCTCTGTTATTAATTTTCTTTTGACAGAATTCAATATTTTCTCTTATTGGTAAATCTAATTTTTCAATAGCGCTATTAAATTCTTTAGTAATTTTCTTTAAATCACTTTCAATTTCTTTTTTATTATAATTAGGAACATTGAAATCAAAATCACTATTTTTTGCAGTTAAATACTCTTTTTCTATTAATAATGGAGTATTATCACTTATTAATCCATTTAAAATATCATTTAGATCATTTAATCTAACATTGTTATTTTCTATTTCGTTTTGACATTCAATAACTCTAGATGGATTATTTGTTTCAAAAATTTCTTTCTTTAATTCTTCTAATTTATTTTCAATTTCAGTAATTTTTTCTTGGAATTCATTTATTCTAGCTTCATTATTACTTATTTCAGTTTCTAATTCGCTAATTCTTCCATTTTCTCCATCCATATTTGTTAAAAGATTTTTATATTTATGAATTTTTTCAACATAACTTTCATCTATATCTTCATCTTTTAATATATTCATCATTTCTTCATTTTGTTCTTTTATTTCATTTGCATATTTTTCAATTTCTTTATCACATTTTTTTATTTGATTAAGAGCAAGTAGATTTTCTAATGCTTCTTTTTCTTTTATTTCTCCAAATAGTAATTCATTCATATTTATTAATTCCTCTCTATTCTAAGTGTATTATATCATATTTTTTTTATAATTCAACAAATTTCTCATTCTTTTTAAAAAAATGTATAAGTTTCTTTTTATTATTCATAATAAATTTGGAGGGATTATATGAAAAGTGTACCAAATATTATTAGTACTAAAGATTTATCTTATATAGAAGATATGTTGAATTGGAATTATGTTTTAATTAAAAAAATTAATAACTATATTAATGAAGTAAAGGATACTGATGTTAAGAAGTTGTTAGAAAAATGTAGTAAAGATTTAAAGAAAAATTATAATGATATTTTAAATACTTTAGAATAAGGAGGACATTATGGGAGAAACTATAAAAAACACAAAATCACAAGTTAAAAAAGGAAATAATATGAATGACGAAGATATTTTAAATGATGTTTTAATTAGTTATAAACATTTAGTTAGTAGTTATGCAATTGCATTAAATGAAGCTAGTAATAAGAATATTTATAAATTATATTATGATGTATTTTCATCTAGTAGTAAAATGCAAGCAGATTTATTTGATTTATCTTTTAAAAAAGGTTGGTATCAACTTGAAACTGCTGAAGAAGATAAAATTGAAAAAGCATATAATAAATTTGATAAATGTTTATGCGATTTAGATTGTGATTGTAAATCAAGTAGTGAAAAATGTGATTGTGAATAAAAAAAATCATCTAGATTAATTTCTAGGTGATTTTATAATTCTATTTTTATGTTTTCTTTTTTAGTTTCATCTATTTGGAATAATTCTGCTTTTTTGAAAGCAAATATAGATGCAACTATATTAGATGGTACGCTTTCTATAACTGTATTATATTTTGTAACTTCATCGTTATATTTATGTCTTGCTATTTCTAATGAATTTTCTATATCTTTAAGTTCACTTTGAAGATTCAAATATTGTGTATTTGCTTTTAATTCAGGATAATTTTCAACTATTGCTAAATATTTATTTAAACTATTATTCATTTTGCTAGCTTCTTTAATATTCATATTCTTTTGTTCATTATAATTATTTCTTAATGATACTATATTTTCTAATGTATCATTTTCATA
>CAKOHQ010000056.1 GCA_934085875.1 uncultured Bacilli bacterium
AAAATTTAAATAAACAACAAATAATAAAAATTATAAAATCAAAAATATATTTTCTGCTACATTCTAATACAAAAAAATATATTTAATAAATCATTAAAAAATTAATTGTCATATGAATATTTAATAACAAATTTCTATAATATTTTTTATTCATCATTTCGATACACAATATACTTTCATATAAAATAAAAAAGAATTATTAATATTTATCAACAATTCTCTTTAATTCATTCTTTAAATCATTTAACATAATGTAATCTCTAAAACCATCTTTTAAATAATGATCCCTTATTTTTTCTTTGTTACTATCTAATAAAATAATACAAGGAATGTCACTATCAATTTCTTTTAATCTCTTTAAAGTTTCATAACCACTAATTTCTCTCATATCATCTTCAATAATAATATAATCATACTTTTTACCACTTTTGATTCTATCAACAGCATCCATACCATACAAAATATAAGATGCATTAATATTATTTTCTTTAAATATCTTTTTTAAAATTTCATTAACTTTTTTATCTTGATTAACAACTAACACTTTTTTATTTGTATACATATTTTCATAATTAATAATTTTTTGCTCATTTTCCCTATATATTCTCTGATCAATAGTTAAAATTACTTCAGTACCCATTCCTACTTTACTTTTAATAAGTAAATTACCACCTAATGATTTTATAATCTTTTGACATAACTCAATATTAAATTCAGATTTTTCCAAATTAATAATATCTTGTTTATCTAACTCACCCGTAGTACTCAATATTTCATTAATTTTATCTATACCTATACCACTTCCACTATCAGTAATAGTAAATATAACACGACAAACATCATACTTTTCAATTGTATTAATATTAAATTCTATAAAACCACTCTCAGTTTTTTTAACAGCATTCATTAATATAGAATAGAATACTTGTTTTAATTTTATATTATCTCCATATAAATAAGGTATATTGCTAACAATATTGCTTCTAAATTGTACTTTATTATTAACACTAGGTTCTACTCTCTTAATTAAATCTTCATATAACATTTTCAAATTATATCTATTATTTAAAAACTTAACTTTCTGAACATCTAAACTGCTAACATTTAATACATCATTAACAACAAAATCTAATTGTCTAATAGAATTATTAATTGACTTAACACCCATTTTAATATCATCAATATTTTTTTCTTCCATTATTAAATCACAAAGTCTTCTAATATTATTTAAAGGTTCACGAACTTCACCAGTCATTTCGAATAAAAAGTTAGATTTATCAATATAAGTTTGTTCAACTATTTCATTATTTCTTGCCAATTCATTAATTTGTTTTACATCAGGATTCTCGATAGTAAAATACATTAAAAATGTAATAAATGCTTCACCAAAAGTTAATAATAAAAGACCTGGATTTAACTTTTGAATTACCATAATAACAGTACCAACTATTAAAAAAGCAGTTATTGGAATAAATTTTTTCTGTTTTAAAAATCTTATATTTTTTAACATACATACAATTACTATCATTATAAATATACCAGATATTAAATACATTAAATTAGTACTAGGACCATAAGAAAATACAATACCATTCTCATTATGATAATAAAGTGGTAAAACTATAACTCCAACTAATAATATAGCTGTTATTGCAAAAATATTTTTAATAAGTTTACTCTTATCTATATTTTTTACAGTAATAAGCAATATATACATAGTAAAAATCATTAACCACATTACTAAATAAACCAAATATAATTTAGATGTTATTATATTAAAAACACCAAATATTTCTTTATATTTCATAAAATAATAACAAGGTACACCTATAATAGTACCAAATAAACTAGTTAAAATTAAATATGAATATATCTTATTTTCTAATGTATTAAATCTTTCTTTTTTAAAAAATACTATATTCAATAATGCTATAAAGAAAAAACTACACATTGTAAAACTAATACCAACGCTCATATTATCAACTACTTTCTAAAAAAATTATATCATAAAAAAAAGAAAAGACAAATCATATTTTTATTAATTATTATCTTTCTTAATACTATTAACAAATTCTAAATTTTTAAATTTATCCTTTTCCCCTATGCTAGCTAACTTCAACATATCAACTTTACCTGCCAAATTATATGGCAAACTATCTACATATCTATACCACATAGGTTGTTCTCTTTCTGGAATATATTTGTTTTGTAAATCTTTTATCTCATTATGTATTTTTTCTATTGAAATGTTAACATCTTTTTTAAGAACAATAAATGCCATAGGTCTTTTACCAGTACTTTTATTATCAACTGTAATTCCAACAACAGCACAAGATTCAACACAATCATGTTTGTCGATTGCATTTTCTATTGGTAAAAGTGGAACAGTATGCCCATCAGGTCTCATAATAACATTTTTTATTCTATCTACAAAGAATATAACACCATCTTCATCCATATAAACTAAATCTCCTGTTTTAGCCCATTTAACACCTTTATCATCTATATAAAAGAACTTATCAGTTTCAGCTTTATTATTTAAATAACCTCTCATCATTGTAGGACCATTAACATATAATTCACCAACATTTTTATTTCTTCCATAAGATAAATGTTCTTTAGTATTTGGATCAATTATCATTACATTATTACCAACATGTGGAATTCCAACACTACCAACTTTATTTACTTCATCATTTACAGTAGTAATAAAACCTCCACCAAATTCACTCATACCAAGTCCCTTTTTTAATTTATTAGCATTATGCTCACTTAGATAATCATTAACTCTATATTCTCTATTTGGACTCATTTTATCTCCACCAGATATAACATTTTTCAAAAACGTTATATTTTCATTCTTAAAAGTTTTACTCTCCGATAAAATTTCAAAAAATCTAGGAACACCCATTACATGAGTTGGTTTATATTTTTTTAACATACTTGCAAAATTTTTAGGTTTATATTTTGCAATCAATTCAATAGTAACTCCACTTGATAATGCATTATGCATACCACTACTAGAACCATAAGCAGAGAAAAATGGAACATTTCCCATAAATATTTCTCCAACTTTAGGTAAAATACCAGAATATTTAAGTTGCATATTTTGTCCGTTATAAGTTTCATTTCTTAACTCAGCACCCTTAGGTTTACCAGTTGTACCACTAGTATAAACAACCGTTGCAACATCATTTTTCCTATAAGGATTATCATTAAATGGTAATATACTCTCACCTATTTTAATAAAATCTTTATAATCTATATATTTACCACAACTCTTAACTTTTTTATGTGTTAAATTATATGCATTTCTAACTTTTCTAGATTTTACAGAATTTATAGGACTTACAGAAATAACATATTTTAATTCTTCTCTATCAATCAATTTATCAATATTCTTTTTACATAAATCAACCATTATAAGAACTTTACTATGACTTTCATCTAAATAACTTTTTATTCTACTTGCTGGTGTTCTAGGTTCTATCAAACACGCAATTGCACCTATCTTATTTACTGCATAAAATAAATACACAAATTCAGGAATATTAGGCATAGAAAATGTTACGTAATCACCTTTTCTAACACCAAGAGCATATAAACTCTTTGAAACTTTTTCAATCTCATTAAACATTTCATAATATTTAATTTCTTCACCTAAATATTTAAGTGCTACCTCTAAATAATTATCTTTATTCAATATTTTTAAATTTTGATACAAAGTATATTCTAATACTTTATCATCTTTAGATTCTATTGGATAATATTTACACCAAGGCATATCTACTTCTGGTAACCCAGTTTTTTTAAAACTTTCTCTTTCAATTTCTTTATCTAAATAATCAACAATATTTAAAACATTATCCTTTATATTACCAACATAATTAGTTTTAATATATTTCTTATTTACCTTAACTTCTATGCTACCAAATTCATTTTTCTTACCACTTACAACATCAAATATACTAACATCATCTGTTATACTAATTTTATTTTTACCAACAAATATCTTATTATAAAAACTATAATATCTATTATAACTATCATTATACTTATCTATTATTTTAGATAATTCATATTCATTTAACATATCAAACTTAGAATACACTTTATTTATTCTATTATCAAAATCCAATAACAATTTATCTCTAGTAAATAATATATTACCACTTTCAAAAGATATATTATTTCTATTTAATATCAAATAATTAATTAAAATAAAATCAATATATTTAACACAAACATTACTATCTTTAACACCTAATCTACTATCTATCTCTTCTACACTATTAATTATATCTTCATCTTTTAAACTAATTAACACATTATTTTCTACATAATTTATACTAAAACAATTATAATTAATTATCTCTTTATTATAATATTTTGATATACTATAAAACTTATCCCAATTAATAACTATATCATCATTACTATCAATATTACTATATAATATAATTCTTTTATAATTATCTATATCTAAGTCTAATACCTCATTTAAAAACAAATAATCAGCTTCATATATTCTATCATCTAATATATCATTAATTATATTTATCTTTATTCCAACCTTATTAAAAGCATATATAAGCTCTAAAAACTTAACATTATTATAATTCATAATAACAACATTATCTTTATCACTTATTCCTAATTCTAAAATACTCCTACTAATTAAATCTATATCTTTTATAATTTTTTTACTATCTACATTATCAATTTTAAATAAATTATTTTTCAAAACTTTCTTTATTTCATAATATATTGTACTCTTCATACTTTTCCCCCTAATAAAATAGTTTTATAATACATCTAATAACATAAAATATTATATTTTTGTCTAAAACCATCATTTTTATGTCTAAAATCATCTTACATTCTAATAATATCATAATTTATATTAAAATCAAAACATTTATATCAAAAAAAGTACTAAATTAATAGTACTTCATAAATTCCTAACTTAATTTCAATGTATAAGGATTTGAACTAGTTCCATCTCCTCCTGAAATTAGTACACTTGATTTGATATTTATAGCTGGTCGCAAAGCCAAATAAGTAGCATTAACAAATCTTCCGAAAGAACCTTCAGAACGGACACTACCTACAGAAGCATTACTATCAGAATAATTATAATTATCTGCAGTCATTAACCACCAATCATAAAAACCTGAATCAATTAAATAAGCACTTTTATATGACATTGTTGCAGAATTTAATACACCCATTCCAGCATATTTGACTTCTGGATATGTTAATAAACCTACTGGATATGTTAAATCTTTATTTACTTTTACTCCTTTTATCGTTGTATTACTTGTATTATTCTTTGATGTAAATCTTGAATAATCATTATTTGCACCTTTAGCACATTCCAATGATGTTGCATATTGTCCATTGTATTTTGTATTTTCTTGTCCTATTCCTGTTCCACTTTTTAATGATTTATCATTACAAAATATATTTTCTGCAATATAACCTATATTATTGGTATCTACTATATTTGTTTTATACCAAGCTTCTAAATTTGTTTTTATTGTACTACTTACTACATTTGTATGTGTTGCATCATATGCAGTTGGTGCCCATTTATTTCCGGCAGCAACACAAGTTTCTTCTGTTGTATTTGTTGTATCTACTTCTGCGGCTGTTCCATCACTTTTTAATGTAACACATTGATTTGTATTTGAACTTGTTTGTCCTGTTAAACCATACATATATCCTACGTATGCATTGTCGTTTTTACTAGAATTAAACGCTATTTTATTTTCTAATCCGTCAAGTACAAGTCTGACACTACCATCTCCATTTATTCTTACTATTTTCCAATTTTTTCCTGCAAATGTTACATTATTATCTAAAACATTTCCTCTAAAATAGTAACTTGTTCCATAATCATCTGGAGCTGAATTTAAAACTCTTTCTGTTTCAGTAGTTTCATAAGTTGTAGGAATTTCACTTGTTCCCCATGTTGTTCTATTCTCTCCACCTTTTTTGGCACTACTTATTATTGCAC
>CAKOHQ010000057.1 GCA_934085875.1 uncultured Bacilli bacterium
ACTATGAAAACATATCTCTTTCCCAACCCCAAAAATCGTTGGGGGGGGGGGTATAAAGAAATATGTTTTTTCGTGATAAAAAAGGAGTGATAGTATGAATCGTAAACAAAGAATAATAGTTAGTGTAACAGGAATAATATTAGTTATGTTAATATTATTAGGATTAACATATGCATACTTTTTAACTAAAATAAATGGTAATACTAATGATAAATCTATTAGTGTTGCACTTGCTAATTTAGAAATTAAATATGATGATAATAAAGATGTTATTATAGGAGATAAAATAGAACCTGGTACTATTTTACCAGAAAAAATATTCACAGTTACTAATACGGGAGATGCAAATGTTGGAAGTTATAGTGTTGGTTTTGTAGATGTAATTAATACTTTCAAAAGAACTGAAGATGTTATATATACAATTACTTGTAGTAGTAGCATAACAAATAAAAAATGTAATGGCGTAGAAAATAGTGAATTTCCTAATCTAAATTCATATATTGTTAGTAATCAAATTAATAAAGATGAAGTACAAACTTACACTATTAATGTTACTTATAAAAATTTAGATATTGATCAAAGTATAGATATGAATAAAGAATTATCTGCTAAGATAGATATATTTAATTCAAGTGATTTAAGTATTGAAGGAAATATTACAAATGTAAGTGAAAATGATTATGTAGTAATACAAAGTAAAGAACAAAAAAGTGAAATAGTTGATGGCAAATATAGATTTATTGGTATTGAAGCAGATAATCATAAAATTATTTTAAAAAATAGAGATAATAGTACTACAAAAGAAGCTAGTTTGGTAGTTAATAGAGCTTCAACAGCAATTTTTTCTGATACAAGTATAGATTTTACAAATATAATAAATGAAGCAACTGTAAATGTCGTTGTTAACGATAATGATTTAACTTTGAAGGTAAACAATATAAATGATGGTTCACCATCTGTATTAAAAGATAAGATTCTTTATTTTGCAAAAAAAGGTGGAGTAAATAAAACACTTTTAGGTAGTAATATTAAATCATTTACAGGTATAAGTAATATTGATGAAAGAGTATTAAATATAACTCCTGATGATTATGGTGATAGTTATTATTATAGAGGAAATATACTAGATAATTATGTTAATTTTGCAGGATTCTTATGGAGAATAGTTAGAATAAATGGAGATGGATCTGTAAGAATTATATTGAATGAACCTTTAAATACTGTAAAAAGAGAAGGCAGTGAAGATTATGCCGGTACTACTTCTGTATTTAATAATAATGTAAGATCTAATGCAAATGTAGGTTATATGTATGCATTGCAATCTCAAAGTGCAAATGCAAATCATTGTGTTATGTTGGTTAATGGTGTTGCAGATAAAACTACAAGTACTTATAAAACAAAAGATGATTGTATTAAAGCGGGAGGAAAATGGACAACAAGTGCTTATGAAATAACTCATGCTAATGTGGCAGATAGTACTGTAAAAAAAGTTGTAGATAAATTTTATCAAAACTATATAGAAAATGATGATTCAAATTATCATTATGGAAAATATTTATCCGATAACATATTTTGTGGCGATAAAACAATGGCTGACAAATCATATGGTACAAATAATACAGCATTAGGATACGCACAACAAATAACTTATTATAGTGCCTTTGCAAGAAATTATGATGAAGCATCAAAAGATCCTAGTTTAATTATAAAAGAAGCAAAACCAACTTTAATATGTGCGGAAGGAGCAACTGACACATTTTCTAGATATACAGTTAATGAATACATTACTGAAAAAAATGTTCCAACAAATGGAGACTTAACATATCCTATTGGATTGTTATCAGCAGATGAATTAGTTTTTGCAGGTGCTTATAGTAGAACATATAATGAAAATTATTATTTATATAATAAAAATTCATTTTTATACCACACAATGTCTCCTTATACTTTTACTGATGGTAAAGCTTATACTTTAAATGGTGGAATAATGTTGAGTAGTTACTATGTTGGTGGTTCAAGAAGTGTAAAACCCGTAATCAATTTAAAAAGCGATTGTTTGACAACTGGCGATGGTACAAAAGAATCTCCATATACAATAATTATGAACTAAGTACATAAGTGTACTTTTTTTCTTGAAAAAACTAAAGTTTTATCTTATAATTTTTATAGTAGGTGATACTATGAGCATACCAAAATTAGTAAGAGATGAAACAAAAACAAAAATAATAAATAAAAACGAAGTAATATCTTACATTAATAATAGTGAAAATTATTTAGAATTAAAAGAATATTTAACAAAATTAGAAAATCAAAATAAAGTTGATAAAAATGAATTAATTGACATAATTGAAGCAGTAAAAAATAAATTGCTAAGTGAAGAATCAATAATAAATGAATATGAACAAAATAAAAATGATTTTGATAAATTAGCTGATTTTTATGAAAGTAACATAGAATATATTAGACATTGTATGTATAATATGAATATAAATAATATAAAATTTGTAATAGATTTTATGAAATATTGTTTATTAAGACAACAAAATGGTTTTCAAAATAAATTTAAATCTCAAATAACTTACAATGAATTTAAAAACTATTATATAAATAATAAAGAAAAATTTAGTGAAAAATTACAAAGTATTTTTGATGATATTTTAAATGAAGAAAATAATATAATTAATAATGTAAATATAGAAGATGATTACAAAGAAGATAATTATTTGACTAGAACACAAGTATTAAGTTTGTCACATAATAATCAAGGTTATAATTTAACAGAAGAAGATTTAAAACTTAATTCTAAAGCTTTTGTAGCAACAACAATAATACTAGAGGCTACACTTGCTATTGGTCTTATAATAGCTCTAATATTTGTTTTTAAATAGGTGATTATATGGCAAATTATGATAAAGAAAGAATAAATAATATTAGAAAAAATAAACAAGTAATTATAGATTATTATAGTAAAACAAATAACATAAATGAATTAGAAGACTTTTTAAATACAATCAATAACTGGGATTTAAACTCATCAGAATTAGAAGAAATAAAACAAAAAGCAAATGAAAGATTAAATATTTTGAAAAATCAAAATAATATAAAAGAAATATTTGATAAAGCAAAAGAATTAAATAGTAATATAAGTAATTTCGTTATTGTTGAAACAGATAAAAATATAAATGACAAAGACTACAATGGTTTTAGAAATGATGTAAGTTATTTAAAATATATAAACAATGGAGAAAATAAATTATATGAAATAAATTATGAATATATTGAAAATATTAGAAATATACTTTTAAATGAAAACAATAAGAATTTATCTAGTAACGAAATATATAATTTATTAGAACCTTATTTAAAAGAATTAAAACAAGTAGATATAGATTATAATAATAGTTTAGATAATGATAAAATAAAAGAAGAAACCGATAATATTTTAGATGATAAAATTAGAGAACATTATACTAACAACATAGATGCTGTTTTAAGAGAAAGAAAAATTATTAATGAATATATAAATAAAAATGGTCTAGAAAATGAAAAATTTGTTTATAGTTTAAATTCTAGAGGTGAAAGAATATATTATTTAGGTGAAAAATTAATTAAATTTAATGATAACAATGAAATGTTTATTTTAGATAAGGATTCTGATACCTTTGTGAAAGATAATGGAAATAAAGTAGAAGAAAATACATTTGATAAATATAGCAACAATAATGAAGATGTAAAAAAAATACCTGAAAATTTATATGAATATGATGAAAGTTATTATATTAATTTGTTAAATAGTATTTTTGATAAGATTAATATGAGTATTAGTTTAAATGAATATGAAAATGAATTATTAGTTATGTTTTTAAAAATGTGTATTATTTTTAAAGAAGAAGAAATACCACTTAATTTATTTGAAATATATGAAAAGTTTAAAAATAGTATAAAAGACTACAAAGAATTATACACTGATGAAATAATTGAAATATTTAATAAAAAAAATATGTTAGATGAAAATAGAAAAGATTTAGAAAAAGAACTTAATGAGAAAAAATTACAATTAGTTAAACAAAATAATGATGGTTTTATAGATATAATATTAATATGTTGTTCAATTATAATAGTTGCAATAGCTATATTATATATTATACTTGTAAAACAATAAAATTATTTATATAATATTGATTAGAAAAGGAGATATTATGGACATTATAGATAATGCAGAATTAAAAATGATTTCTGCAATAGAAAATTTAGAAAATAGATTAACAACAATAAGAGCGGGTAGAGCAAATCCTCTAATGTTAAATGGAATAAGTGCAGAAGCATATGGAGTATCAACACCTATCAATCAATTAGCAACTATATCTGTACACGATGGTAAACAATTATTTATTAAACCATTTGATAGAAATAATTTAAAAAATATTGAAAAAGCTATTAATGAGGCTAATTTAGGAATCAATCCTACAAATAATGGTGAAACAATAATTTTAACAGTTCCTGATTTAACAGAAGAAACTAGACGTGATTATGTTAAACAAGCAAAAACTATGGCAGAAGAAGGTAAAATAGCACTTAGAAATATTAGACAAGATTCTAATAATTCAATAAAAAATAGTGAATTTACAGAAGATGAAAAAGATAGATACATGGAAGAAATTCAAAATTTAATTAATAAATATAATAAAAAAGTAGAAGAAGTTTTATCTACTAAAGAAAAAGAATTAATGAGTATTTAAAATTTTAATATTCATTTTTTTATGTCTTAATTAATATTCTTTTATCTTGAGAAAGTAAAACATTAATGATAAAATATATATATCTAGGAGTGAGAATATGGATAATACAAGTTTATTTAAATTAGATGATATAGAAAATGCTCTAGTAAGTAGAACAATAATAGATGTCTATAACAGTTTAGAAAGTAGAGGTTATAATGCTACAAGCCAAATAATTGGTTATTTAGTATCTGGTGATCCAGGATATATAACAAGCTATAATAATGCAAGAAATCAAATAACAAGCATAGAAAGAGAAAAAATACTAAAAAATATATTAGAAAGTTATATTAAAAATAATTTATGAGATATTTAGGATTAGATTTAGGAACTAAAACATTAGGTTTAGCAATCACAGATAAATTAGGAATTATATCCAGTCCATATAAAGTACTAAGATATGATGATATAAATAAATTAATAGAAGAATTATTAATTATTATTAAAGAAGAAAATATAGATGAATTAGTATTAGGATTACCAAAAAATATGAATAATTCAATAGGATTTGGAGCAGAAAGAAGTTTAAATTTTAAAAAATTACTAGAAGAAAAATGTGATAAAAAAATACATTTAGTAGATGAAAGATTAAGTACAGTAGAAGCAGAACGCTTTTTAATAAGTACAGATACATCCCGTAATAAAAGAAAAAAAATAATAGATTCTTATGCTGCTAGTATAATATTAGAAACATATTTAAATAAAAGAAAGGATCAAAATAATGGATGATAGTGGAAAAATAATAATAAAAGATATAAATGATAAAACAATTGAATGTGATGTTTTGTTTACATTTGATAGTGAAGAAACAAAAAAAAGTTATATAGTTTATACTGATAATACTAAAGATGAATTAGGTAATATAAAAGTATATGCAAATACATATGATCCATATAGTGAAAATGGAGACTTAGGAGAAATTGAAACAGAACAAGAATGGGCAACAATTGAACAAATTTTTTCAAGTATAAACAATAAGGAGGATGAGTCAAATGAAACATAAAAAAACAATAATTTCATTAATACTTATCATTCTAATATTAATTATAAGTAGTGTTATAATTTTTATACATGAGTTATCTCCTGTTGATAAAAAGAACGAAAATATAGTATTATTTACAGTAGAAAATGGATGGGGAAAAAATAAAATAATAAAAGAATTAAAAAATAAAGATTTAATACGAAATGAATTCTTTAGTAAATTAATAATTAAATTAAAAAATAAAGAATTATATGC
>CAKOHQ010000058.1 GCA_934085875.1 uncultured Bacilli bacterium
ATTTATTTTAGTTAAAAAATATGCATATGTTAGACTTAACAATATTAACATAACTAATATTATTCCTGTTATACTAACTATTATTCTTTGTTTACGATTCATAGCATCATCTCCTAAAAAACAAAAAAACTATTATTTACTTCTTTTATAACCCCCCCCCCGAACAAAATTTCGAGGACGGAGGAGAAGTTATATAGTTTTTGTTGATGTAAAGTATAATAAATAACAAATACTTTACCATAAAGAAATTATATCAAAAAAAGTAATATATTTCAATTACTTTTTCCTTACTTTTTCCAACACCAATTGTCTACTTCTTCTAAATCAGTACCATATTCTTCAATATGAATGTTGTGCTTAATTAATTCTTTAATACAATAATTAACTATTTCAAATTTATCTATATTGTCTTCTATATTATTTACCACTTCTAGACAAATATTAAATCTATCTATTTTATTTAATACTCTCATATCAAATGGTGTAGTTATTTTACCTTCTTCTTGGTATCCTAAAACAATTAAGTTATTATTTTTTCTATTTAAGGTTAGTTCTTTTATTAAATTAGGGTATCCATGGAATACAAATATAATTGGTTTGTTAGTTGTAAAAATATAATTATATTCATCGTCTGTTAAACCTTCAGGAGATTCTTTATCTAATTTCATCAAATTAATTACATTAACTACTCTTACTTTTAAATTTGGTATGTATTTTTTTAATATAGTTTTTGCTGCCAAAACCTCTAATGTTGGTGTATCACCAGCACAGGCTAAGACTATATCAGGATTTTCATCACTAGCCCAATTCCATATACTAACACCAGCTTTAAAATGCTTTATAGCTTGATCCATGTTTAACCATTCTGGTCTTTCGTGTTTACTAGCTACAACAGCATTTATTTTATTTGTTGTTTTTAATATATGATTTATTGTAACTATTAAAGAATTTGCATCTGCTGGTAGATATATACCTATTAAATCTTTCTTTTTTGTTGCAAGATGATTTAAGAAACCTGGTTCTTGATGAGTATATCCATTATGATCTTGTTGCCATATATGACTTGTTAATATAATATTTAATGATGGAATTGGTTTTCTCCATTCAATTTCTTTTGAAGCTTTTATCCATTTTATATGTTGACTTACCATAGAATCTATTATTCTTGAAAAAGCTTCATATGTATGAAAAATACCATGTCTACCAGTTAATGTATACCCTTCTAATAAACCTTCACAAACATTTTCAGATAAAAAACTATCTATAATTCTTCCTTCTTTATTTAAATAATCATCTGTTGGAATTATATTCATGTTCCATTCTCTATTAGTTACATCAAATACATAATTTAATCTATTTGATAATGCTTCATCAGGACCAAATATTCTAAAATTGTTTGGATTTAATTTAATTACATCTTTTAAATATGCTCCTAACTCTTTCATATCCATTCCTTTTACAGAACCAGGATCATTAAATTTTATACCATAATTATTTAGATTTGGTAGTATTAAATCTTTTTTTATTAAACCGCCATTTGCATATTTAGAAGTTCCCATTCTTAAATTTACTTCTGGTATAAACATTTTATATTTTTCTCTTAATTTTCCTTCTTCATCGAATAATTCTTCTGGTTTATAACTTTTTAACCATTTTTCTAATTCATCTAATAATTCTACGTGTTCTTTATCTACTACTAATGGAACTTGATGACTTCTAAATGAATTTTCAACTTGTTTTCCTTCTACTATTTTAGGCCCAGTCCATCCTTTTGGACTACGTAATATAATTAGTGGAAGTCTTATATTTTCATTTCTATCTGATAAAACTTTTCTCATTTTTATCTTTGTTATTGCATAATCTAATACTTCTGCCATTCTTTCATGCATATATCTTGGATCTTTTCCGCAAACAAATAAAGGCTCATATCCCATACCGTAGAACATATTTTTTAAATCATCATCACTCATTCTTCCTAGTATAGTTGGGTTTGCTATTTTATACCCATTTAAATGTAAGATAGGTAAAACTGTACCATCTTTTTTAGGATTTATAAATTTATTTAAATGCCAACTAGTTGATAATGTCCCTGTTTCTGCTTCTCCATCTCCTATAACGCAAGCTGCTATTAAATTAGGATTATCTAAAATAGCTCCATAGGCGTGTGCTAAACTATATCCTAATTCTCCTCCTTCATTTATTGAACCTGGTGTTTCAGGTGCTACATGACTTGATACACCGTGTGGAAATGAAAATCTTTTACATAATTTTTGTATCCCATTTTCATCTAAAGTTATTTCTGGATAAAACATACTATATGTTCCCTCTAAATAATTATTACTTATCATTGCTTGTCCGCCATGACCAGGACCAGATATATAAATCATTTCCAATTTGTTTAGTGTAATAATTCTATTTAAATGAGCATAAATAAAATTTTGTCCAGGTGCTGTGCCCCAGTGTCCAACTAAACGAGGTTTAACATCATCTATTGTTAATTTTCTTTTTAATAAAGGATTGTTTAATAAATATAATTGTGCACATGATAAATAATTTGCAGCTCTAAAATAACCATCTATACTTGTAAGCTCTTTTTCACTTAATACTTTTTTTATTTCATTATCATTCATAACTACCCTTCCTTATTCTAGAAAAATTATATCATTAAATCATTAAAAAAAAAAGACTTTTAGTCTTTGAAAAAATATTCTTGACTTTTTCCATTTAAAGAATAGTCTGTAAAATCATTTTTTAAATATAATGGATAAGCGGCGCAAGCTATCATTGTTGCGTTATCAGTGCAATATTTAAGAGGTGGTATTGATAAATCAACATCAATTTCTTTACACATTTTTTCTAATTCATCTCTTAAATATGAATTTGCACTTACTCCTCCTGCTACTATCAATCTTTTTATTCCAGTTGCTTTTACTGCCAATCTTGTTTTTCTAATTATTTCATCAATTGCAACTTCTTGGAATGATGCTGCCATATCTTCTTTTCTAATTTCATTTTTTCTTTGTTTTTCATTATGAACTAAATTTATAACTGAACTTTTTAATCCACTAAATGAAAAATCAAGTTCATTATTATTCATAGGCGTGGGAAGTTCATATGTATGTTTTCCTAATTTTGCAAGTCTTTCAATATTTGGTCCACCTGGATATTTTAAATCTAAAACTCTTGCAACTTTATCAAAACATTCTCCTATTGCATCATCAAGTGTTGTTCCTAAAACTTTAAAATCATAATCACTTGTCATTTTTACTAATTCAGTGTGTCCCCCACTAACTACTAAGGCTAGTGTGGGATATTCTATTTTTTTTACTAAATTATTAGCAAATATATGACCACAAATATGATGTACTTTTATTAGTGGTTTATTGTATACGAGTGATAAGACTTTTGCAAATTCTATTCCTACTAACAAACTGCCTAATAAACCTGGTGCATATGTTACTGCTATTGCATCCATCATAGATATTTTTAATCCTGATTTTTTTAATAAATCTTTTAAAACCAATGTAATACTTTCCGTATGCATACGACTAGCTATTTCTGGTACTACACCACCATACATAGCATGAGTATCCATTTGTGTTGCAACTGTTGTTGCAACATCAATACATCCATTTTTTACAATCGAAATACTAGTTTCATCACAACTTGATTCAATCCCTAAAATATAAACATCTTTCATACTTTCAACTCCATTACATAAGCATCCATATTATCATAATATTTTTTTCTTATGTTAATTATTTTAAAATTATATTTTTTATATAATTTAATAGCATTATTATTATCACATCTAACTTCTAATAATATTCTTTCAGATATTTTTATTAAATATTCCATTAATAAACTACCTATACCTTTATTTCTATATATTTTATCAACAACTATATATAAAAGATCTGTAACATCATATAACCTTTTATAAATAATAAAACCTATTAATACATTATCTATATAATAACCTATTATTTCATTATTATTTATTATATCTTCTATATTATTTAATTTATCAAAATTATTATTAATTAACTTTCCTAATTCTTTTATTCTATTTATATCATTCAAACTACATTTATTTATCATTTAATGCATCAATTCCTTTGATATATATAGGATTAACTAAATGAGGATTCATATTGTCTTTATTTTTTAAATAATTATATATTTTTTCTAAATCTAATTTATTATCTTTTATTATATATTTTGATTTGTCTTCTATATATTTTTCATATTCTTTATTATTTAAATATATATAATTAGTTAACATTTCATTATTTTTATTAAAATAACCTATATACTTTCCTTTTAAATCAGCTATATTTACTAATTTATTATCTTTACTATCATGACTTACTGCAAATGCTTCTAAACTTGTTATTGTTTTTATAGATATATCAAGTGTATAAGCAAGTGTTTTTGCTATTGTTACACCAATTCTTACACCAGTAAATGAACCAGGTCCATTTACTACAATAATATCATTTAAGTAATTAGTATTTATATTATTGTTTTTTAATATTGTTTCTATCATAGGTACTGTAAATTCACTATGATTTCTATTAGATTTTTTTTCTATTATATCTATTTGTTTACCATCTTTTAATAAACCTATTGTAATTAATTCATTAAATGTACTTATAAATAATGTATACATAATATCACTTCCGCAATACGTATTATAACATAAAACAGACTAAATACAAAATTAGTCTGTTCAAAGTTTATTGTAATTTTAATGTGTATGGATTTTCACTTGTACCATCTCCACCATTTATTAGCACACTTGATTTGATATTGATGCTAGGTCGAAAAGTACAAAAGTTGGAGTCGACGCGGGCTTCGACAAATAAATTATCTGGAGTACTTCTATAATCGACATGCCACCTATTCACATATGAACCATAATAGTAAAAGTGTGGAGACAAAAGCCACCAATCAGTAGTTATGGATGAATTATGTAAATAATAATTTTTATTTAGTTGACGATATTTATATGCTCCTGCATATGCTACCTCATCTGCTGTTAATAGTCCTATTGGATATGTTAAAGTTCCATTTGTCTTATTTCCATTAGATAAAGTTACAACATTCACTGTAAATCTTGAATAATCATTTGTTGCATTTTCAGCACATTTGAATGTTGGTGTTGATGTTGTTATTTCTGTTATCCCTGTACTATATTGTAATCTTCCTACCGATGCATAGTATGTTTTAGTTTTTTCGTAGCCTAAACCAGTATTTTTAGAACCTATTGACCTTGATGCTAAAGTTTTATCATTACAAAATAAAGTATCTGCCAAATAATCTGCATAATTTGTTTTTAAATTATCTTCATACCACTTATCTACTGCAACTTTTATTGTACTATCATTAATGTTTTCGTGTGTTGCATCATATGTTGTACTTCCTGGTGTTCCATACATATATCCTATATATGCATTATCATTATAACTAGAATTAAATGCTGTTGTTATTACATTCCCACTTGAATCTTTTGCAACATCATCTAATACTAATCTAACAGAACCATCTCCATTTATTCTAACTATTCTCCAAGTAAATCCAGCAAATGATACATAATTATTTGTACTTGCTCCTCTAAAATAATAACTGTCACCAT
>CAKOHQ010000059.1 GCA_934085875.1 uncultured Bacilli bacterium
GAAAAATCTGCATTTCCTTTTTTTTTCTTTAATTTTTTTAAAAAAATTTAAATAAACAACAAATAATAAAAATTATATACTACAAAAATATATTTTATGTATAAATTTTAATATATTTATTAAAAAAAATTACAATAAATTTATAAAATATTGTAATTTTTTTTGATTATTTAATACCATTTTATGTTTAAAAATGAATAAATTAGTGTACTACTAAACGAAGTTTTTTCTCTTCAATGCCAGTATCTTCATCACTTTTTTAAAAACTGTCAATTAGTAAGAATTGTGTATGGATCTTCTACCGTCCCATCTCCACCATTTATTAGTACACTATTCTTTAGATTGATACTAGGACGAAAAGCGTAAGAGCCAATAACGCTGCTCGGACCGATGCAGCCATCCAGCCTACAACCGCCCCATTCGCCCGCATACGAACTATCATAGAAGTACGGGGTAGAAAGCCACAAAGCAGAGGTTATAAGTGAATTATATAAATAATATGTTTTATTTGTTACTCCATATTTATATGCTCCAGCATATGCTACTTCGTCTGCTGTTAATAATCCTATTGGATATTTTAAATCTCCATTTGTTTTATTTCCATTTGAAAGTGTTGCAACATCTACTGTAAATCTTGAATATGTATTATTTGCAGTTTCTGCACATTTGAACGTCGGTTTTGATGTTGTTATACTTGTCATTCCAGAACTATATTCTAATCTTCCTTCTGATGCATAATATGTTTTCTTTGTCCCATACCCTAGTGCTGTATTATTATAACCTATTGAGCTTGAAGCAAGAGTCTTATCATTACAAAATAATGTATCTGCCAAATAATTTGCATAACTTGTTTTTAAATTATCTTCATACCATTTATCGACTGTTTTTTTTATTGTGCTATCATTAATATTTTCATGTGTTGCATCATATGTTGTACTTCTAGGTGTTCCATACATATATCCTATATATGCATTATCCCTATCATCAGAATTAAATGCCGTTTCTATTACATTCCCACTTGCATTTTTTGCAACATTATCTAAAACAAGTCTAACACTTCCATCTCCATTTATTCTTACTATTCTCCATGTTTTATCTGCAAATGACACATAATTATCTAATACATTTCCTCTAAAGTAATAACTTGTTCCATAGTCATCTGGTGCATTATTTAATACTCTGTCATTTTCTCCACTTATACTTGTAAATTCTGTAACTGTTGAACCCATTATTGTTCTATTTTCTCCACCTACGTTAGCACTATCCTTTATTGTTTCTGCAAGAGTTTTTTTGATTTCTTCTGGTTTTTGAACTGGTTCTTCACTACCTTTATTGTCATCAGGATTCGTTTCATTTGGTTTATTATCAGGATTTTCTATGTTTGACATATCTATAGTTATTTTGTTATTTTTTTTACAAATTTTTACTATTTCTTCTTTTAAATTTTCAAAATCTTTATTTTCACTTAGATATTTGTTAGTTATTAAATAATCTACAGTAACAGATATGCAATCAGTTGATGACATTTTTTCTTTTAAAGCATCACAACTTCGATTTATTCCCTTTAATGCTGCTAAACTATTGTCACCATCGAATAGTTCACTATCAATATCATCATCACAATTATCTATTTGCTCTGCTAATACATTTGCTGCTTCTTTTATTGCATTTAAATTTTCCTTAGTTATAGCTTTTTTTGTATTATCAAAAGCACCAAATCCTTTAGTAGCAGTAATAGTTATTACCAAACTTAATATAACAATAACAGCAAGCAATTCAACTAATGTAAAACCTTTCTTATTCATTATTATCATCCTTTCTAGAATAAATACAACCACAATAATTTTGTCTATATAAATTATATTTATTAGATAAATCTATTGATTTCTTATAACCATTTTGCTTTTTAAAATCACTAGGTAAATATTTAATACCATATATATCTTCTAATTCATATCCTATTTCATTAATAACATTACTTAATTTATAAGGACTAACAGTAAGTGTTGTACAAAAATAATCAAAATTCATTTCTTTTGCTTTTTTACAAACATATTCTAATCTTAACCTATAACATTTATGACAACGTATACCTCTTTCAGGAGCATTTTCTAACCCCTTAGCCATTTCATGAAATATATTATTATCATTATCACATTCTAAATAATTTAAATTATACATTTCTATTATTCTTATTTGTTCTTTCTTTCTTTTTTCATATTCTTCTACTGGTTCTATATTAGGATTATAATATATTATAGTAATATCAAAATAATCTTTTAATCTCTCTATGCAAGTAGTAGAACAAGGGGCACAACAAGAATGTAATAATAATTTTGGCTTATCTACTAAACTATCTATTATCTTTTTCATTTCTACATCATAATTCATAAACTATCCCTCATACGGTATAAATACTAAATTATCTAATTTATTTGAATCTAAATTTATAGTACCTTTCTTATCATTTAAAGAAGCATAAATATCATTATATTTATTAAGTACATCAACTGATTTAGAATTAACAATTATAGTATTACCATCGTTCATAACTATTTTAAATCTATCTTTAGATATAACATTACCATCAACATCATATTGGGGATAATACTCTATATTATTAATTTCATATATTATATTATCATTAATCTTACTAAATCCAGAAATAAACATATTATAAACATCTTTATCTATATCATTTATCATTATTGGAATTCCAACTAAATCACTATATTTATTATTTATAATATTTCCATTACTTAATACAATTTTATCTATATCTTTATAATAAAACAATACTTTATTTTCTTCAACATTAATAATTACTTTATGTCCAAACCATTTTCTAACTTTAACATCATTTATCAATTCTATACTTTTTATTTTTTTCTTTATAGTATTAGATGTATATTTCATTATAGATGGATAATCTTTTAAATTTGAAACTTTTAAAATATCACTATCTTTAACTAAATTATTACCATTAATTTCATAATGTTTTATAGGACTATTAACTAAATCATACAAAAAATAACATATAATATATATAAATAATATAAATACTAAAGTTCTTTTTTTATTTAACTTCTTTTTTTTCTTTTTCATATAATCCCTACTTTATTTTATTATATCTTTTATTATATCATATATTTTACTGCTGCTATTTTTTATATATAAATTATTCATATTATTTTTTAATTCATTACTAAATTTAACATCTAAACATTTATCTATACTATTACTTAATATATCTTTATTTAAATCTTTTTCTTCTATCATTATGCAAGCATTATTATTTTTTAATGATAATGCATTATAGTATTGATGGTTATTTGCAACATAAGGACTAGGTATGATAATGCTTGGTAATTTAAGTGCCAATATTTCACTTAAACTACTTGCACCTGCTCTACTAACTATAACATCAACATTTTTTAAAAGTCCTGCCATATTATCTATATATGGTTCTAAATGTACATTATTAGGAAATTGATTTTTATTAAATTCTTCATAATAATTCTTTCCAGTAACATAAATACATTCATAACCTTTATTACCTACGCTTTTTAAATAATCAATCATTTTATCATTAACTGTTTTTGATCCTAAACTTCCATTTACTATTAATACTAATTTTTTATATTCTTTAATTCCATATGCACTTTTTTTAACAATTTCACTATCTATTGCATTTTCACTACATGGGTTACCAGTAAAATATACTTTATTTTGATCTTTAAAATATTTAGAGGAATCTTTAAAACTTACACCAATAGCATCAACAAATCTTGATAATAATCTATTAGACTTACCCGGTATACTATTTTGTTCATGTATAAAGGTTTTTATTCCTAATTTATGTGCTGCAAGTATAACAGGATAAGTTACATAACCTCCTACTCCAATAACTATATCTGGTTTAAATTCTTTCATTATTTTTAAACATTTATTATATGCTTTTTTTATTAAAAACATATTCTTAATATTTCTTTTAATATTTTTTTTAGATAAACCATATATTTCTAAAGGAACATACTCTATATTATATTTTGGAACTATATCTTTTTCCATTCTATTATGTGTACCAATATATATAAATTCACTTTCTTTTTCTTTTTCTTTAATTTTATTTAATATACTAAGTGCTGGATATATATGACCTCCAGTACCACCAGCAGTTATAATAACTTTCATAAACTCACCCACTTAATTATATAATATTAAAAGAAATATTTTTCCTATATTTCTCTTTCTATGACAAATTTTTTTGTAATTTTTTTAATGCTATTAAAAAAGCTTCTTCTTTATCATAATTCATTAATTTAACATCTAATTTAGTATTGTTATCTTCATTAACATCTTCTGTCAATAATATTTTTTTTACATTAATTTCTTCTGTATCAGATTTATAATCTTTATCATAACTAATACCCATTTTATCTTTATTCTTTATTAATTCTTCATAACTTATTATAGCACTTTCTTCTTGTTCTTTTTCATAATCTGTTAATTCTATATTAGTTGGCTTATAATCTTCTTCTAAATTTTTCTTAACATTTTCTAAATAATTAATATCTTCATTCTTGTAAAGTACGCCCATATCTTCATCCCTTTTTATTAAATATAATACATATATAAATGCAAGTATAATAATAAATGTCGCTACTAAAAATATATAATCCCCCATACTTAATGTATATAAAAAACCAAATATATTTTCTATTATATCCTTCATATCTATCTTCCTAACACATTTATTATAACAAACAACATAAAAAAGGTAAAATAATAGCAAAAGAGATTTACATTATTTATGTCAAATATGTATACTAAAAAAGTACTAAATTAATAGTACTTCATACATCCTAACTTAATTTCAATGTATAAGGATTTGAACTAGTTCCATCTCCACCATTTATTAGTACACTAGCCTTTAGATTGATACTAGGGCGCAAAGCGCTGGTGTCGACGACGGTGTTGTTGATGATGATCCCAGACGAACCCAAAACGAGCCACGCGTTCACATCCGAACCATCACAGTAGATCGGAGACGAAAGCAACCAACCAGAAGTATTTGCGTTATATAAATATGAATTTTTATATTCATTATTATCCGAGCCCAATCCAGCATATTTTACTTCATTATAACTTAACAAACCTACTGGATATGTTAAATCTTTATTTACTTTAACACCTTTTATTGTTGTATCACTTGTATT
>CAKOHQ010000060.1 GCA_934085875.1 uncultured Bacilli bacterium
GGGTTCAACAGTAACAGAATTTACGTCTATTTCTGGAGAAAATGAAAGAGTACTTAATAATGCGCCAGATGATTATGGAACAAGTTATTACTTTAGAGGAAATGTATTAGATAATTATGTAACATTTGCAGATAAAACATGGAGAATTGTAAGAATAAATGGAGATGGAAGTGTTAGGCTTGTATTAGATGATGTTGTAAGAGATGCAAGTGGGAATGTAATAAAAACAGCATTTAATTCTAGTTATGATGATAATGCATATGTAGGATATATGTATGGAACAGCAGGAAGTACAACATATGATGCAACACATGAGAATATTAATGATAGTACAATAAAACAAAAAGTAGATAAGTGGTATGAAGATAATTTAAAAACTAATTATGAAGAGTATTTAGCAGATACATTGTTTTGCAATGATAAAACACTTGCATCGAGTTCAATAGGTAATTTTAATACAGCATTAGGTTATGGTACGAATACTACTAATTATGCATCAACAGAAAGATTAATATATAGTGTGGGAACAAAAGATATAACAACATCAAAACCAACATTTAAATGTGCAGAAAATGCAAATAGTACATATTCAAGATTTACAGTAAATGAAATAACTTTACTAAATGGAAATAAAACAAATGGAGATTTAAAATATCCAATAGGATTATTAACTGCAGATGAAGTATCCTATGCAGGAGCATATAGATATAATGAAACTAATAAAACATTTTATTTATATAATTCGTCTATAACTTTTTATTGGTGGCTTTTTGCTCCAGACTACTTTGATGGGCCGAACGCTTACCATAATAATCTTGGTGCAAATGATTGGATCGTTAGTGGTTCGAATGGTTGCATCAATTCGAGCTATGTCGGCAATTCTCTCACTTTCCGACCTAGCATCAATATAAAGGCTAGCGCGTTAATTAATTCAGGAGACGGTACAAAAGAAAATCCATACACATTAAAATTACAATAATAAAAATAAAGTACTATTAATTTAGTGCTTTTTGTTTTATAATTAAATAGTGATTTTTATGAATGAATTGAATGAAGAGTTAGTTAGAAAAATTAGTAAATTAAAAGGTGAACCGGAATGGATGTTAGATTTTAGATTAAATTCTTTAAGATCCTTTTTTGAGTTAGATAATCCTAGTTTTGGACCTAAAATAGAATTAGATTTTAGTAAGATAAATTATTATAAAAAAATAGATGATGTTAAAGATGATTGGGATAAAGTAAATGTTGATGTAAAAAATACATTTAAAGAATTAGGTGTAATTGATGCTGAGGAAAAATATTTATGTGGTGTATCTAATCAATATGAAAGTGAAGTTGTATATCATAAAAATAAATTTGATAATGAAAATGTTATATTTATGTCAACTGATGAAGCTTTAAAAAAATATCCTGATTTGTTTAAAAAATATTTTAATAATTTAGTTAAATATAATGAAAATAAATATACTGCAATAAATGGTGCTTTATGGAGTGGAGGAACATTTATATATATTCCACCATATACTAAACTTGATAGACCTCTTCAAAGTTATTTTAGAATAAATAGTGTTTCATTAGGACAATTTGAACGTACTATAATAATAGTAGATGAAGGTGCTCATCTTTCTTATATAGAAGGATGTACTGCTCCTAGTTATAGTGAAAATAGTTTGCATGCCGGTGTTGTTGAAATCTATGTAGGTAAAAACGCAAAATGTAAATATAGTACAATACAAAATTGGAGTACTGATGTATATAATTTAGTTACTAAACGTAGTATTGTTGATGAAAATGGATTAATGGAATGGGTTGATGGTAATATAGGTAGTAAAGTTACTATGAAATATCCATCTTGTATATTAAAGGGAGATAATTCTAGGGGTAGCTCAATAAGTATTGCATATGCTAAAAAAGGACAATATCTTGATGCTGGAGCTAAAATGATACATATTGGTAAAAATACTAAAAGTAATATAGTGAGCAAATCAATCGCTGAATCTGGTGGTGTTTCTAATTATAGAGGTACAACTAAAATAAGTAATAATGCTATTAATTCAAGTGCTAGTATAAAGTGTGATACTATTCTTTTAGATAATTTATCTAAAAGTGATACAATACCTAAAAATATAGTATTGAATAATAGTAGTAATTTAGAACATGAAGCCAGTGTATCAAAAATAAGTGAAGAAAAAATGTTATATTTAAAGGAAAAAGGATTAGATGAAGAACAAGCTAAATCATTATTGATTATGGGATTCATAAATGATTTTAAAAATGAATTACCAATGGAATACGCGGTTGAATTAAATAGATTATTAAAAGGTGAAGTATCATGCAAGATTTAGATATATATTTAAATAGTTATTTAATTATTGGTGGTCCTAATACAAAAAAAAGTGAAGTAAGTAGATATTTATCTAAAAAAATAAATTATAAATTAATTAATTTAGATCGTGAAAAATATTATTATTTTAATGATTTTACTGATTTTGATGAAGAAAAGTATTATAAGTTAATAGATGTAAAAGGTAAAATGACAGCACTTAATTATATGCATAAATATGAGATGAAACATTTAAATTATATATTAGATAATTTAAATTCTTATACTGTTATTGATTTTGGTAATACATATTTAATTATAGATGATGAGAATATAATAAATAAATTAAAATTATTTAATAATATAGTTTTATTAGAAACAAATATTGTTAGCGATGATGAACTAAATAGTAAATTAAATAGAAATAAATTATTAAATGAATTAAGTAATATCAGAGTTAATGTTGATAATAAAAGTGTTGCTAGTATAGTTGATGAAATTATAAATTATAAAAAATTTAAAGATATATTGTAGGTGAATTTTATGAAGTTAAAAAATATAGTATTGTTTGTAATGGTGTTATTATTATGTGGTTGTGGTAAAGTAATAGAAGATAATGTTCCTAAAGATTATTATTTGAATGTTAAAAACAATGTGGTTGATGTATATAGTGATAGTAAATTAAGTAATGTAATTAATACTAATATTAAATATGAAGATGTAGAATTAAATACTGATAATATTGGTGATAAGGTATATAATTTAAAATTTAAAATAGGTAAGAAAAATTATTTATATCATATTAAATATAGCGTTAAAGATTTAACTCATCCAAAAATTCTTAGTAGTGGAGATAGATATATACCTGTTGGTAAGGATGTTTACTTGTGTGATTATATTATGTATGGTGATAATTATGATAGTGAACCAGTTTGTCGCGTTGAAGGTGAATATGATTTAAATAAAATAGGTAATTATAATATAAAATATATTGTTAGTGATGATGCTGGTAATGAAGAATATTTTGAAACGATATTACATGTATATGAGCCTAGTAATGAAACTAAAGAAAGTAAAAAAACTATTACATATTTTAGTGATATAGTTAGTGAACATAAAAATAGTAAAACAAAAATTGGAATTGATGTATCTCGTTGGCAAGGTGATATAGATTTTAATAAGGTTAAAGAGGCTGGAGCTGAGTTTGTTATATTACGAATTGGAGTAGAATCTAAACAAGGTGAAGAAATTGGAATGGATTCTAAGTATAAACAAAATATTAAAAGAGCTAGGGATGCTGGTTTAGAAGTTGGTGTCTATCTTTATAGTATTGCATTGACTCAGGATGTTGCGAGAAGTCATGCGGAATGGGTAATAAAAGCTTTAGATGGTGAAAAGCTTGATTTACCAATAGTATTTGATTGGGAAAATTTTAATAAATGGAATGAATATAAATTATCATTTCATGATATAAATAGTATAGCAAATACTTTTATTGAAACAGTAGAAAAATCTGGATATAAGGGAATGCTTTATTCATCTAAATTTTATTTAGAAAACATATGGGAAAATAAAAATAAATATCCTGTTTGGTTAGCACATTATACTAATAAAACAAATTATGAAGGTAAGTATGATATATGGCAAATGTGTAATGATGGAGTCATTGATGGTATAAACGGGGATGTTGATATAGATATAATGTACTTAGATTAAACATAAAATTATTTATCATATATAATAAAATAGGAGGAATTATATGAATAGTTTAATTGGTAATACACCTATGATTAAAATAACATATGAATATGGTGGCATTATAAGATCTATGTATGCAAAATTAGAATATTATAATTATACTGGCAGTATAAAAGATAGAATTGCAAATTATATTATAACTGAATCTTATAAAGAAGGCAGTTTAAAAAAAGATATGCCTATTGTTGAAGCCACTAGCGGTAACACTGGAATTTCTTTTAGTGCTTTAGGGAGATACTACGGACATGATGTACATATATTTATGCCAGATTGGGTAAGTAGTGAGAGAATAAATATTATGAAACTTTACGGAGCTAATGTGTATTTGGTTTCTAAAGAAGAAGGTGGCTTTAAAGAATGTATAAAAAGGGCTGATGAATTGGCTAATAAAATAAATGGTTTTAGACCTAATCAATTTGATAATTTAAAAAATATTGAAGCTCATTATAAGACTACTGGTAAAGAGATATTAAATAAATTAAAAAATTTTAGTTGTTTTGTTAGTGGAATTGGTACTGGTGGTACTCTTATGGGAGTCGGAAAATGTTTAAAAGAATATAATGAAAATTCTAAGATAATTGCTATCGAACCAGAAAGTTTACCAATATTAACGAAAGGCAAATGTGTTGGAAGTCATAAAATTGAGGGAATAGGAGACGATTTTATTCCTAGTATTGTAGATAAAAGTTTGATAGATAGTGTATTTGATATTAGTGATGTTGATGCAATAAATATGGCTAAGAAACTTGCTTCTACTTTTGGTTTGGGTGTTGGAATATCAAGTGGTGCAAATTTTTTAGGGTGTGTAATAAGTGGTTTTGATAATGCTGTAACTGTTTTTACTGATGATTTAAAAAAATATTTAAGTACAGATTTATCTAAATGTATGAATGAAGATAAAAATTTAATTTCTAATTCTATCAAACTTATAAGTTTAGAAGTTGTTTAAAAATGTAAAAATATTATATCTGTAATGCAGATATTTTATTTTGGCTTAAAAACCCAAAAAATTTAAGAAAAAAAAGGAAATGCAAATTTTTCGATAATAATATATAGTGAAGGGTATAAAATAATATACTTTTAGAATGGAGGTGTTATGC
>CAKOHQ010000061.1 GCA_934085875.1 uncultured Bacilli bacterium
AATGAAGTGCAAAAGTATAAATACTAAAATCTACATGAAAAAACGTACAAATTTTTATTTTTCTCTAGAGAAATTTTAAAATCTGTACGATTTTTTAACTAATTCTAAAAATCATATAAATTTAAAGTTTTTTTATTAATATACATTATTGTATAAATTTCCTACTTTTAAAACTCTTGTATCTTCATCCAAGGTATATAGTATTACGCTTTTCATTGGTTCAAAGAATTCTGTTATAACTCTTTCGTTTAAATATTTTAAATCACTTATATTTTTACTTCCTACCATTAAATATATTTTTTCGAAATCGCCATATTTATATCCAGATGTTATTGCTCTTCCTATTGCAATTTGTTCTGCATATAAACCGTCTCTATATGTTGCATTTTTTATTGTAACACCTTTAAATTTATTACCATCTTTCATTATAACGATACATGAAAAACATAATTCTCCATAAGGACTGTATGAATTTGATAATAATTCTTTTAATTCACTAATCATTTAAATCCTCCTTACTAAAAGCATGAGGACATAACTCACTTATTTTATATTTAACTTCTTTTCCATCGTCAGTATATGTTATAACTTCATTATTATTTTCAAAGAATTCTATTAGCAGTTGTCTACACAAAAAACATGGAGTTATTGCTTTTTTGCTAGAACCTAATATATATATTTTGTCAAAATCTCCTTCTTTATATCCATCAGATATTGCACTACCTATTGCAACTTGTTCTGCACACATTCCATCCTTAAATGAAGGATTTTCAACATTAACACCTTTATATATTTTACCATCTTTCATTTTTACGATGCATGCAACCTTATAATTACTCATAATACTATAACTATTATCCAATAATTGTTTTAATTCATCATACATATTTAACACCCATTTAAATCCTTTTTTAATTTTTTACACGTTTTTCTAATTTCATTTAAATTATCTTCAGTTCTTAAATTATTCTTTGCATAATCAAATATTTTATCAATATTATAAATTGGTTTTCCAAATGATTTCATCCAATTATGTTCTGGCATTAACCAAACATGAAAGTGATTTTTTTCTTCAAATATTATTCTATAATTATCACAAACTTTGTAATCCTTTAATAATTTTATAATTCTATTTTCTAATTCTATTAATTTATACCTTTGTTTATCCGTAAGTTCATTAATTGAAATAATATGTTCATTTGTTGCAATTATTATAAAACCATTAATAGGAAGTTCAAAATCTTGAGATATATTAAAATCATCATCTTTATAAATCATTCCTTCAAATGGTTTTAAAACGCCATTACTTAAATTACAACCTAAACATCCATCAACATTATGAATTTGACCTTGTACATCTTTTAACTCCATAATCATATCCCCAATTCATTTAATATTTCTTTTTGTAATCCAAACATTTCCTCTTCTTCTTTTTTTCCTAAAGTATGATCATATCCTAGTAAATGCAATAATCCATGAAGTGCTAAAAATGACAATTCTCTTTTTTCAGTATGTCCATATTCTATTGCTTGACTTTTCATCTTAGGAATAGAAATAAAAATATCTCCTAAACTATTTATAACAGTATCAATATGTTTGTTATCATTTAATGCAAAAGATAATACATCTGTTGTTCTATCTATTCCTCTATATTCTTTATTTAACTTATGCATTTCTTCATCATCTATAAATATAATATCAAATATACTGTTGTTAATATTTAATTTATTTATAGCATAATCTAAAACTTCATTTAAATAATCATAATCATTATATCCATACTTATCTATAATATCATAAACTGTATTCATAGTACCTCCAATACTCCATAATAATTCAATAAAAATAATGAACTAAATACTAAAATTAATATCCATAAAATATTATATATCCAAGTTTTCTTTAAATAATTTGGTAATTTTTCTTTAATATAATCTAAAAATTTATATATTAAACAACCTAAAATGCCACCAACTAAATTTAACATGATGTCATCTATATCAAAACTTCTTCCTATATTCATTTGAATTAATTCTATTGATAAACTAGTTATTAACGTTATAAATATACCTATAATGATTTTTTTATTTTTTAATATTTTATTTACAAAGTATCCAAATGGTATAAATAATAAAACATTACCTAATACATTCTTATAAAATAATTTGCTTGTATAGTTATATCTCATTATTTCTTTAAATGGAATAAAATTATTTGAATAACTTTCAAAATCTGTACTGGTTACTAATTCAAATAATAATAACATATATAGAATAAACATTAATATAAATAAATCTTTATATAATACAAATTTCTTTTTATTAGTTATTACATCTATAATTCTTATAGTAATTATTACAATTATAAATAATAGTAACATTGGCCATATATCTTTTAATACTACATTGACTTCGTTTGGTATCATATTATTCCCTTTCCTATAACTATATATATTATAATATCATTTATAATATTTTTCTAGTATCTAATTAAGATATAGAAAAAAAGTACATAACGTACTTCTATATTTTGAATTTTTTATCATTTTCTCTATCAATAAAACTATCATAATCATCTGATATACTTTCTTCTTCAAAATCAAATCCATTATAGTAATCGAAATAATTTTTTTCTTTCTTATTTCTAAGACCGAATCTTCTTAAAATTTCATCATTCTTTGGATTTTTAATGAATTCTGATATTTTATTTGCTACTTCTTTTTCGTCTCCGACAGTGACAGTTGTATCTAATAAAAGATTAAAATTATAAACAAAGTCAATAATACTTTTATTAGTTAAGTTTAAAACTTGAAGTAAATTAATGATTTCTTTATCTTCAATATCATTATTAATAAATAAATCTTTAATTGTTTTTTCCATAAAATCCTCTTTTCTTTAATTACTACACATATTATAGCATATTATTTAATAAGGTGATATAAAATGTTAATTAATTATACAAAAAGAGAACTAGATTTAGTTGCAAGATTAATGAGAGCTGAAGCTGTGGGTGAAGGAAATCTTGGTATGTTGATGGTTGGAAATGTTATTGTAAATCGTGCAATAGCAACTTGTGATGTATTTAAGGATATACGAACTTTATATGATGTTGTATATCAAAATCCAGGTGGTTTTGTTGGTGTTAATTCTTCTTTGTTTTATTCTACAAGCACAACATTAGAAAAAAACTTAGCTAAAAGAGTTATTACGGGAGAATATTATCATCCTGCTACACATGCTTTATGGTTTTATGCACCTGGTACAGGTAATAATTGCAAATCTGATTTTTATGGACAACCTTTAGCTGGTAGATATAAAAATCACTGTTTTTATAAACCTATACAAGGTATGTGTAAAGAATTATACTAATCTAAAAATTCTTTTTCTTTAAAATTCTTATCATATTCTAAGAATTTTTTTCTAACTATTTCTGGATCATCAAAATCTAAACACTTGTTATATAAATCCTCAAGTTCTGATAATTCTTTTTTATTTTCTGCTATTGTATTTAATTTCTCATATTCTAAATAATCATATTCTAAATATTTTTTTACACATGACATATCTGGTGTATATCCTTCAACAAAATATTTTTTATATGTACCTAATCCATATATCTTTTCATATGTAGTTGGATATTCTTCATAACCATTAGATTCCATTCTTTCAACAAAGTACTTTGTAATAAGGTCGTAATCATCTAAGTTAACTTCTTTTGATAAGATTTCTTTTTCTGGATAATTAATTTTAATAACTATATCTTCATCTTTTTTATAGAAACTAATAATTAATATTCCATTTAATTCATTAGATTTGTAATACATTTTTTTTGTATGATATTCATCATCTGATACAAACACATAAAATGCTTTATCATCATATAGCATAAGTTTATCACTCCTTATAATAATTTTATCATATAATTTAAAAAAAGAAATATATTTGTGTATATTTCTAAAAAATATTTTACTCTACTATTTTATACATATCAGTACTTGTACCAGTTCCCGTAACTTTTGTATCTTTCTTTAAATTTATTACTATCCTTGATCGATATTTTGATATTACGTCAGATGTGTTTGTAGAACCCACGCTACTTACTCTACCAACAATTGCTGCAATACCAACAGAATTATTAAGAAGTGCATAAGGAGTCATTGTATACCAACCTTGATGATAGTTATATAAGTAATATTTTGTATTGTTTACTCCATCTTTATACGAACCTGCAAAAACTACTTCATCCATTGTGATTAATCCTACTGGATATGTTAATTTTCCATTTGTCATGTTTGAGTTAGATAATAGATTTTTATTTACTGTAAATCTTGAGTAATCATTTGTTGCATTTGGGGCACATCTTAGAATAGGAGCAAGTATTTTTTCTGGCCACCACATTCTATCTGTCGATACATACCATGAATTAATTTGCCCATAACCTTTAGTTATGGTTACTCTTTTATCATTACAGAATAATGTGTCTGCAACATATTTTGAATAACCTTTATCTTCTATATTTGTTTTATACCATGTTTCATTATATTCTTTAATTGTTGAATTTTTTATATTAGAATGTGTTGCATCATATGCTGTTTTTGTCCATGTTCCATTATTTGCCTCACACATCTCTTTTGTAGTATATTCATCTACTTTATTTACTACTTCATTATCGATAAGTATTAAACATCTATTCTCATCTGTTGT
>CAKOHQ010000062.1 GCA_934085875.1 uncultured Bacilli bacterium
AAGTGGTCAAACGCGGCAGACTGTAAATCTGTTCCTTCGGGTTCCATGGTTCAAATCCATGTCCCTCCACCACTTTAGATTGCCTCGTAGCCAAGTGGTAAGGCATCAGACTTTGACTCTGACATTCCGGTGGTTCGAACCCACCCGAGGCAGCCATCTTAATTATTATATTCGTCTCGTTAGCTCAGTTGGTAGAGCATTTGACTTTTAATCAAAGGGTCATGCGTTCAAGTCGCATACGAGACACCAATTAGTTTATTAACTCCTATTTTTATAGGAGTTTTTATTTGTATAGATATTTTCAAACACACTTGTAAACACATACTTATTGTTAATGAGCTTTTTCATATAAAAAAATCTAGTATTTAACTAGAATAAATTTCAATCAACTTTTTTAATATCTATTATATCTTTTATATTTATTAATTTATTTTCAATAGTTATTAAGTTATTGTTTGTTTTACCAATTAAAGTACATATCATTTCTTTATCTTTTAAAGTGATATTAACTTTAATTTTATAGATATAATCATTTGATTTAAATATATTATCTATTTTTTTATTAAGTTCATATTTAGATGGTTTTTCTAATGGAGTATTATCATTTTTAATAGTAATATATTCTTCGTTGTTATCAATTTTTTTATTGAAAGTATTTGTAAATAAATCTGGTAATTTTTTCATATATTCACCCTAATAATATATATGAATAATTTTAAATAATATTTACAAAATATTAATATGAAGAAAGATTTTATTAAATATTTTATTCCTATTATTTTATTATGTTTTATTGGTATTATATCAATATATTGTTCTAAAAGTATTGTTAATAACTATATGTATTTTTTTAAAAGACAAATAATATATGTTGTTATTGGGATAATATTATTGTTCTTTTTTAAATGTATTAATTTTAATATAATATATAAGTATAGTTTTTTAATATATTTATTTAGTATATTTATGTTAGTTTATGTATTATTTTTTGGGGATACTATTAATGGTAGTAAGAGTTGGATTAATTTATTTGGTATTAGTATACAACCTAGTGAGTTTGCTAAAATAGGATTGTTGTTGTGTTTAGATAAGTATGTTAAAAGTAAATATGGTTTTATAAAGAGTATAGTTTTATTATTAGTTCCTAGTATTCTTACTTTTTTACAACCTGATACTGGTACTGTATTATTTTATTTAGTAATATATTTTAGTATTTTTATATGTATGGGGTTAAAAAAGAAATATTATGTTAGTTTATTTAGTTTGTGTTTTATAGGGATTGGAATATTTGTTTATTTATATTTCTTTAATAGTGATTTATTTATTAAAATATTTGGTACTAATTTCTTTTATAGAATAGATAGAGTTATTAATTTTACTAAGAATGAAGGATATCAGATTAATAATGCTTTAATTGGTATTGGAAATGGAGGTGTTATGGGGAATTTAAGTAAATATGTTATTTATATACCTGAAGCTATAACTGATTTTATGTTTGCAAATGTTTTAACTATGTTTGGTTTTGTGGGTGGTGTAGTTGTTGTTAGTTTGTTTTTAATTATAGATATTATGCTTGTTAGAGATATATTTAAATTAAATAAACATAAATATTATGTGATAGGATTATTTGGATTATTTTTATATCAACAAGTACAACATATATTTATGGATATTGGACTTTTACCTATTACTGGTATAACACTTCCTTTTGTTAGTTATGGTGGTAGTAGTTTAATAAGTTATTTTATATTATTTGGTATATTATTTAATTTAAAGAAGAAGAATTCTTTGAATTTTTGACTTTGATTCATATATATGTTATAGTATCTAAACAAATTTAAAGGGGGATATATATGGGAAAAAGTAATTATAGTAGTGTTATTGGTAATGCAATTTTACCAAGTAAACTTTCTGAAATGGAAGAAAAAGATTTGTTTTTAAGATTTAATAATGGTGATAATAATGCTAGAGAAAAAATAATAAAACATAATTTAAAATCAGTTATATATGAAATTAATAAGAAATTTACGTATTGGTATGAACATGGCTTTATTGATAAAGAAGAATTATTTTCTGTTGGTGTTATTGGTTTGATAAAGGCAGTAGATACTTTTGATATTAATAAAAATTATAAATTTGTTTCTTATTCTACAATATGTATTGATAATGAAATAAGAATGTTTATTAGAAGTATGAAATTTAATAATTGTGTTTTAAGTTTGGAAAGTGATAGTAATAAAAAAGATGGTTTTATAGGTGATAAAATATCTGATGGAAGTGATTTTGTTGATGATATATTAACAAAAGAAGAATATGTTTTGATTGACCAAATAATTAATAATTTACCTAGTGAAGAAAAAAATATTATTAGGATGTATTTTGGATTTGATGGTAAAAGATTTAAACAAGGTGAAATATCAAAAATTTATAATATTACTCAGTCTTATGTATCTAGAATTATTAATAAAATTTTGAAAAAAATAGAAATTGAATTATTAAACATGGATGTTTATGGAAAAAGATATATCAAAACAAAATAAAAGAAGATATTAATAATATCCTCCAGAAGAATAATTGTAGAATCCGCTTGGTCTATAATATGGATTGTTATAATAAGGTTGGTATGGTTGATATGGATATTGATTAGGTGAATTAACGTATACTGGTCTAGGACGAGATACTCCTACTAATCCAGCTCCAGCAAGTCCACCCAATAAAAATGGTACAAAGAATTGTCTATCTTCATTTGGATTTTGCATCCCATAGTTATTATAGTACATAAAAAACTCCTTTCATAATAGTATATGAATTAGGAGTTTTAATTTTGGGCATATAATCTATATAAGTTAATACTTGGTATTGAATTAAATCTAATATCTAATGTTGAAGTTCCAATACCATTGGATATAAATATTTCTTTATTGTCTAATTTATAATAATCATCATAATATGTTTTTGCTCCTATCGGAGTATATATTTTTCCTATTAATGGTATTCTTACTTGTCCACCATGTGAGTGACCTGAAAGCATTACATTAAAACTATAATTTGATATTTTTTTATATTCATCTGGTTCATGACATAGTATAAATCTATAATAATTATTTTCTTTTTCTAATACTTCATAATTTATTTTACTTTCACTTGAATCAGATAATCCTACTAGAGAAATAGGATTATTTTCTTTATAATATATTAATTTTTCTTCATTATCTAATATTGTAAAATTACTATCCATTATTTTTTTATAAGTTTCTAATTGTTTTATATCATGATTTCCAGATACTGCATAGTTTCCTAAATTACTTTTTATTTTAGATAAAGTGTTTTTTACTGATTCAATTTCTTTGTCATTTAATGTTCTTCTTTTATCTAACATATCTCCAGTAAATATAACTATATCTGGATTTTGTTTATTAATCATGTTAACAATTTTATTTAAATATTTTATATCTACTGTACTACCTAAATGTATATCTGAAAAATGTACTATCTTTATACCATCAAATGATTTTGGTAAGTATTCATTTTCTATTTTATATTCATTTACTCTTAAAATATTTGGTTCTATATATTTAGAATATAAAAATAATAGTGCTATTACTAATATAAAATAAATTAAAATATTACTTTTCTTCTTTTCTTTTATATTTTTTTTATCTTCTTTTTTCATAATTAACCTTTCTAAAATAATAATACTAATAATACAGTTATTGTATTATTTAACATATGTGATATTGTACTACAAAATATATTTTCTGTTTTTATATATATAGTACTAAATGTTAAACCTAATATAAAGTATGGTATAAAATATAATAATTCTATTAGTTTTGTAGAACTTATTATATGTAATAAACTGAATATTGTAGATGATATTAATATAAATATAGTATTGTTTTTTATACTTTTTTTTAAACTTAATCTAAATACTATTTCTTCTATATAAGGTATAATTGTTGTTAATAATAATCCATATATTAATTTATTATTTATTAATAATTCTCTATTACTTTGTTCATTATTTGATATGTTATTTGGTATAATAATATTATTTATTATATAGTTAAATAACATTATAAGTAAGAAACCTATTATAAAATATATTAATGTTGTTAATATGTTTTTTTTATTAAATTTTTTTAAATTATTTAATAAGTCATCCTTATATATTATACTAAAATATATTGCAGTTAGTATATAAGATATAAATAAATATATTATATATTCTTTTGAATATATTTTATTAGTAAAAAATAATGGAATTATACTTGGAAATAATATATATATTAATATATTTAATAATGCTTTTTTCATATATTCACCTTAATAAAATATTATCATATTTTACTTTAAAAAGAAATATTAATATGATATAATTTTTTTAAGATAAAGGTGGTTTTAATGAAGAAAATTATTTTAACTTTTATATTTATGTTTTTATTTATTCAGGGTGTTAATGCAGAGTGTAGTTATAAAGAGAGAAAAGAGTTATTAAATAAAGTAAAGAGTATTGACATTGGATATGATATTGAAACAAATATTATTAAAGAAGAAGGAACTGATCCTGATACAGGAGAAGATGAAGTTTATGAAAGAGAAGAGTATTCTTTTAAATTTTATGTTACTAATTTAGATGATAGTTTATAT
>CAKOHQ010000063.1 GCA_934085875.1 uncultured Bacilli bacterium
ATCAGTATAAAGTTTCAAAGTAGTTATCTCTACTATACTTTCATCTAAAGTTAAAAATAAATTACTAACACTTATTAAATATATAAAAACAAACATTAAATATATAACACAATATAAATAATCATATAATGGTTTCTTCTTTTTTATAAATAATAATATTATACTTACTAATATAGCTATTACTATAAATAGTAATAAATACATTCTAAAACCAATATAATCACTCTTTAATGTACTATAATTAACTACTTTACCTAAATATATATTATTAACTACTTGTCTTAATAAATTTAATCTATAAGTTATAAAAATAAGCAATAAACTTAATATTAAATTAATTAATCTAAAATATTTAATAAAAAATGCATAAGGTTTCTTAAATACCATATAATCACCTATCCTATACTAAATAAAGTATAACAAAAAAAAAGATATAATTCTATCTTTTATATGCAAATAATTGTCCTTCTTCTAATAATATTCTATTATTAACTTTATTAAATTCTCTATAATCAACATTAAATAAATCTAATATATCATTTAAATTGTCTCCACTTTTAGTTAAATAATAGCTATATCCTGATTTAGGTATCATTATTTCTTGATTTTCATATATATAATCTTCCATCTTTAACCCATTTACTAAACTCAATAATTCTGGATTTATATTATATTTTTTACCAATACCATATAATGTGTCTCCTTTTTTTATAATATAAGTATCATATAATTCATTATTCATAATTTATTCACCTATAATAATATATTACAAAACATAAAAAAAGTTCTACTTACTAGAACTAATTTTATCTTTATCAGGATACATTTTCTTAGCTTCCATCATGTACATAGATATTACGCTTTGTACTTCTGGTAATGCTTTTTTAGAAAAGTTTGAAAAATACATCACTTCTTTAACTGTATCAATACATATTTTACCCCAAAATATTCCAGAAAAAATTTGCATGTCATTATACATTTCAGGAGTAATTGAATTTAATGTATAGCCATATAATATTTGATCTTGTGCAATTAATATTCTATCACTAGTAACACACAATACAGCTGTATCAAATATTTGTGTAGCACTATCATTTTTTTGTGCTGCAAAAGCATACAAAACTCTTTCTCCAGGGTTTAAATGTTTTTCTATAACAGCACAATGTTTTCTAACTCTCCACATTATAGTACTAGGATATCTTTTTTTGAATTCTAATACACATTGTAATACAGTTTTTTCTTTAGACATATTTATCACTCACTTATCATATTATTTGTTTTTAATTTATCTATTAATGAACTTCTATTAACATATCCACTTATACAGTCAACAACTTTACCTTTTTTAGTAATTAATGTTAATGGAGTACCAAATCCATCAGATAATTTAAATTCTTTACCTTCACTACTGCATTTAGCAGGAACAGTTAAGTCCATATTAGTTATTTTTTCATATTCAGTTTCATCATAACTTAATGAATCAAAGAAATAAATATCTACATTATATTTTTCACTAACGGCATTATATACTGGCTTAAATTTATTACAATAGAAACAATTATCTCTACCAAATACAGCCATAGTAGTTTTATCACTTTTTACTAATTTTTTATATGATTTAAAGTTTTCTGCAACTTTATAAGTTCTATTTTTATCAGTAATATTTCCTAGATAATAAATATTTGCATCATTAGTAATATTTTTTTCATCATATTTAGCATAAGTTTTTTGAATATCACCTTCAACAATTACAGCAACTTCCACTTTATCTCCTAAAGTTTTTTTAACATCATCACTAGATTTAACAGTACAAACACTATAATCTGTTGCATAATCTGTCTTAGTTAAATCTCTAACACTTCTTAAACCACTCTTTGTTGATTTATCAGCATCACCTATATAAACTATAAATGATTCTTTAGCATTCATTTTTTCGGTAATATCTTTACTTGATAAAACACTAATATTTTGTTTACCAAAATAATCTACTATAATAGGTATAAATAACACAACAACTATTGCTATAAATATAATTAAACCATAATTAACTTTTTTCTTTTCTTCCATCTCAATAACCTCCTAAATAAATTGTACCATTATTTAAAAATAATGTAAATTATTGTAAGAAAAAAAGACATTATTTTTTAAGTTATAACATTTTCATATCACTTTCTTCTACTAATTTTTTATCAATTTCAGCATAGTAATATTTAATAGCATCCATAAAATCAGCAAAAACCATATACACATCATTATTAATTTGTACATTATATTTATTTTTTATAAAAATAGAATAATTGATAATATCATCTATACTAAAAGTAAATATTCTAAAAAAACTTACAATATTTTTAATATATTCATCATTAACAACATTATCAACAATTTTACTAGGATAATATATTCTATTTACGTCATAGCATAATTTTAAAATATAATCAATTTCATTTACATCACAACATTTTACTAAGTTATAAAACGTACTATTACTAACTTTTCTCAAAATACCTTTACAATTATTCATATTTATAAAAGATATTTTATCTTCAACATCTTTATCATTTTTGACCAATTCTATCAATTCTTGTGAAAGTAATTTTAAATCAAAAGAGAAAAATTTCTGTAACTCATTTGGCATTGATATAAATTCATCTTCACTTAAATTAATATAAGTTACTTCTCTAACTTTGTCATATTTTAAAGAATTAGTAACATCTTGTTGTAATTTTACTAATATTTTTCCAATATCAAATTCTCCTTGTTTAATTAAAAAATCTCCATCGACAACGATATCAAAATTTTGTGCATTTGTTGGACTTATTTTAAACTGAGCAACAGATTTTATTTGAGTAGCTAAATGAAATAAGAATTCTAAATTAACATTAGATACATTTTGACCAGAATATCTAGCTTCTTCAAAAGTTTTTTTATGTTTATCAACCCAATCTAAATACTCAGTTTGATACATTTTTCTTCTAGGAAAAATAATATTACATATCTTTAAGACATCAAATAATGATACTTGATTATAAAGCTCTGTGTTTTCCATAGGTATCGTACACATTCTCACCTCTAATAACATTTTAGTATCATTAGACAATATATCTATCAATCTATCTAATTGATGACCATTCATTTTTATTTTTCTACCTTGTTTACCTTCTTTGTAAATATTTCCATTATCATCACCATATATATTATTACCACTTAAATCAGTTTCTTTATTACCATTATTATCAACTTTTATATAAGTGTATTTTCTAGTTCCATCTTCTTCTAAAAAATAAATAGGATTACCATTTTTATTTACTTTAAAGGAAGAGTTTTTTAAAACATTCCAAATATCTTTTACACTATTATAGTTTAATTTATTCTCATATATATACAAAGCTTTTAAATACATTTCACAACACTTAGCCAAATCAGAAGCTACTGCACTGCAAGAATCATATATTTGTTCAGGAGAAAGAATATTTATTTCAGTACCCAACTTATTTAAATACAACACTATTGCATCATAAAATTCATTAGCTTCCCCATAAGTACGTTCATAAGATTCTTTTTTATCATCTAAATTTGGCTCATATGTATTTTTCATATCAATTTCTCTAAGATCAAACACTTTCATCACCTCTTCTAAAATAAAAATATTAAATATAATATATTATTATATTAAATTTTTTTAAATATCACAATTAAATTATAGTATAACTCAAAGTATAAATACAACAAAAAAATAATTTATTTTATAAAATAAAAAATCATTGAAAAATAATTTGTTTTTATGTTAAGATAATTACAACAAACAAAGGAGGATTACTATATGAACAAATCAGCTATTTATACAATTTTTTATGAAAAAAACATTTATCATTGTGGGGAAAACAACATTAAAATTTTTTTTTAACACGATTATTATATTATTACTAACAGTGGCAATTCGGTAAATCCATTATGTACTTATCACAAAAAGCAAAGTAATAAAGAGAATATAATAGGTGGAATTCCCGAGTTAATTAATTTTATTTCACAAAATAATACAACAAAATTAATAATATTAAGAGGATTCAGCAGAGCACAATCTGAAGCTATTTTTAGATTAGCAAAAAACAAAGAAACTAGATATAAATTAATAGGTACAATGAATGTGTTTGGTATTGTTCCAGATTTTGTATATCCAATATTTGAAAATAATGGAAAATATTATTTTGAAAATAGCTATAATAGTTTAAAAATAGACTCATTTTATGAAATATGTGAAGAGGAAAAAATAAGTAGAATTAAACCTCTTAGTTCATCATTTAATAAATTAATAAATGTAAAAGAATATTATACTATTGGTGATGAACCACTAGTGGCTTTTCAAACA
>CAKOHQ010000064.1 GCA_934085875.1 uncultured Bacilli bacterium
TGCTGGTACATATAAATTAAGTAAAGATTTAAGTACCAATGAAATAATTAAATTATTAGAAGATGCAACTAATGTAGAAAATGAAAGTATAAAAATAACATTTGTAGAAGGTAAAAGATTAAAAACTTATATAAAAGAAATAAGTGAAAATTTTGATTATAGTGAAGAAGAAATAAAAAATAAATTATCTGATAAAGAATATTTAGATAAATTAATAAGTAAATATTGGTTTATTACAGAAGATATATATAATGAAAAAATATATTATCCTTTAGAAGGATACTTATATCCAGATACATATGAATTTAAACAAAATAGTACATTAGAAGAAATAATAGAAAAAATGTTAAATAATATGGATAGTAAATTATCTAATTATAAAGAAGAAATAAAATTAAGTAATTATAATATTCATGAATTATTAACATTAGCAAGTATCGTTGAATTAGAAGGCGTTAATTCAAAAGATAGAAGTATGGTAGCAGGAGTATTTTATAATCGTTTAAAATCAAGTATGACATTAGGAAGTGATGTTACGACATACTATGCTGTTGATAAAGATTTTACAAGTGATTTATCTCAAAAAGACTTAGATAGTTGCAATGGTTATAATACAAGAGGAACGTGCGTAACAGGATTACCAGTAGGACCAATTTGTTCATCAAGTTTATCAAGTCTAGCAGCATCAATAGAACCAACAGAAAATGAATATTTCTACTTTGTTGCTGATAAAGAAAAAAACACTTATTTCAGTAAAACAAGTACCGAACATACACAAACAGTTGCAAAATTAAAAAGTGAGGGTAAGTGGTATACTTATTAAGATAGGGTGGTAAAATGAAAGAATTAATATTAGAAATGGAACACTATGCAAATACAAATAATGTTCCTATAATAGAATTAGATTCTATAAAATTTATAATGAAATATATAAAATTAAATCAAGTAAAATCAATATTAGAAATAGGTACTGCAATAGGATATAGTGCAATACTAATGGCAAATGCAAATGATTTTTGTGAAATAACAACAATCGAAAGAGATGAAAAAAGATATAAAGAAGCAGTTAAAAATGTAAATAAAAGCGGTTTAGATAAAAGAATAGAATTAGTTTATAATGATGCAATGGATGTAAATTTAATTGGTTGTAAATATGATTTAATATTTATAGATGCAGCAAAAGGACAATATATAAAATATTTTGATAAATTTTGTAATTATTTAAATCCAGGAGGAGTGATAATAACAGATAATTTAAAATTCCATGGATTAGTAAAAAATAAAGATCTAATAAAATCAAGAAACGTAAGAGGTATAGTAAATAAAATAGAAAATTATATTAATTATTTAAAAGAAAATAAAGAATTTATAACAAAATTTTATGATATTGGAGATGGCTTATCAGTAAGCTTTAAAAGAAATGAAAAAAAAGATATTAATTAATATAGAAAAATTAGAAGATATAGAAGAATATAAGAAAATTGGAATAAACAATTTTCTTTTTGCCTTAAAAGGTTTTAGTATAGGTTATAAATCTTTTGATATAAATGATATAAAATATTTAGAATGTAAAAAATATTTACTATTAAATAGAGTATTAAATAATATAGATATAAATAATTTAAAAAATATAATTAAAGATTTAGAATTATTTGATGGAATAATATTTGAAGATATAGGTGTATACAACATATTAAAAAATAAAAATATAAAATTAATATGGAATCAATCTCATTTTGCAACTAATTATAAATCAATAAACTATTATTTAGATATTATGTATAGTGCAGTTATTTCTAATGAATTAACAGATGAAGAAACTAAAGAAATAATAAATAAAGTAAATAAACCAATAATATTAAATATATTTGGAAAAAATCCAGTAATGTATTCAAGACGTAAACTACTTACAAATTTTAATACATATTTTAATATAGAAAATAGTAGCAGTGTTATTTTAAATGAAAAAATTACAAATAATAAATTTGAAGCTAAAGAAAGTGATAAAGGAACTATACTATTTAGTAACAAATATTTTAATATAATAAACTATATAAATAATTATAATAAAAATAATATTTTATTCTATTTAATATATCCTTGTGGTTTAAAATACAAAGAAATAATTAATATAATAAATAATAAATCATCAATTGAATATGATGATGGTTTTATGAATAAAAAGACAATATATAAACTAGGTGATAAAAAATGATAGAACTATTAAGTCCAGCAGGAGATTTAGAAAGATTAAAATTTGCTTGTCTTTATGGAGCAGATGCAGTATATATAGGTGGAATAAATTATAGCTTACGTGCTAATGCTAAAAACTTTAATAATGAAGAAATAAAAGAAGCTGTTATATATGCACATAAATTAAATAAAAAAGTATATGTAACAGTAAATATAGTATTTCATAATGATGAAATAAATGGTTTAAAAGAATATTTACTATATTTAGATAAAATAAATGTTGATGGTATTATAGTAAGTGATATTTTAGTAATGAAATTACATAAAGAACTAAATCTAAAACTAGAATTACATATAAGTACACAAGCAAGTATTAGCAATAAAGAAAGTGCTCTATTTTATAAAGAATTAGGAGCAAAAAGATTAGTACTTGCTCGTGAATGTAGTAAAGAAGACATAAAAGAAATAAAAGAATATACTAAATTAGATTTAGAAGCATTTATACATGGCGCGATGTGTACAAGTATAAGTGGTAGATGTGTATTATCAAATTATTGTACAAATAGAGATTCCAATAGAGGAGGCTGTGCTCAAATATGTAGATGGGAATTCAACTATGAAGACGAAAACGAAAATAAAATAACAGACATTCCATTTAGTATGACACCAAAAGATTTAAATATGGTTCCGTTTATAGAAGAAATGATTAAAATAGGAATTAATTCTTTTAAAATAGAAGGTAGAATGCGTAGTATATATTATGTATCAACTGTAATATTAATTTATAGAAGATTAATAGATAAAATAGTAAATAAAACAATAACAACTGCATATACTAAATACTGTCTAAATATATTAAATAGATGTGCAAACAGAGAATCAACTCCACAATTTTTTGATAAACTACCAGCTGTTAATGAACAATACTATTTAGGTAGACAAGAATTATCAAATCAAGATTTTTTAGGACTAGTATTAGATTATAAAGATGGAATAGCAACAATAGAACAAAGAAATAATTTTAATGTAGGTACTAAAGTACAGTTTTTTGGTCCAAATATAAAAACTTTTGATTATGAAGTAAAAGAAATATTTGATGAGAATAATAATACAATAGAAGTTGCAAGACATCCACAAATGATAATAAAATTAAAAGTAAATGAAAAGTTAAATAAATACGATATGATGCGATTAAAAGTATTTGACATTTCAGATGAAATGTAGTATTCTTATGAAAGTTAATTATTAAAAATTAATTATTAAAAATGAATTTGAAAGGTGATATATATGAGACAGAAAAAAGAATTTTTACTAACAAGTGAAGGATATTTGGATTTAGAAACAGAATTAAATACATTGAAAAGTGAAGATAGACCTAGAATAATAGAAGCTATTAAAGAAGCTAGAGCACAAGGAGATTTATCTGAAAATGCTGATTATGATGCAGCAAGAGATGAACAAGCAAAAATTGAAGCTAGAATTCAAGAATTAGAATATATGTTAGAACACGCAAAAATAATAGAAAAATCTTCTGGTGATAAAGTTTCAGTAGGAACTACTGTAACTGTTAAATATGTAGATGACGATGAAGAAGAAGTTTATTCAATAGTAGGTTCTATGGAAGCTGATCCATTTGAAAATAAAATTTCAAATGAATCACCAATAGGAAAGGCTATAATGGATAAGAAAGTTGGAGACACTATTAGTGTTGAAAGTCCTAATGGATCATATGATATTAAAATAGTTAAAATAGCATAAAAGAAATGATTGAAATATATCATTTCTTTTTAGTTCTTACATAATACGACATATTTTTCAAATACTTTATTGTAGTATATATAACCAGAGCTTTATTTTGTCTAGTGCTTACCCAAACTATTTAATAAATAGAAGGGTTGTGATGATAATGAGT
>CAKOHQ010000065.1 GCA_934085875.1 uncultured Bacilli bacterium
ACCAGATTATTGTTTTAGATGATGGACAGGTTGTTGGTGTTGGAAAGCACGAACAGTTGTTAGAAAATTGTCAGGTATACAGAGAAATATACGAATCACAGTTTAAAAGTACAAAGAAGGAGGGCAGATAAATGAACAATATGACACAAAAAGATGCCCTAAGGGAACTTCTTAAAAGAATAGAAAAATACTGGTATATGTTGTTATTATCAGTGGTATTTGCAACTGCATATGTAATACTTTCTTTGTATATTCCAAAGTTAATTGGTCTTGGAACAGATAGGATTATTTATGCAGGGAAAGTGGATTTTGTAGGACTTAAAGATATTATTATGCATATTGTCCTAAAGGATATATTATTGATTACACAGATACAGAACTAGTAAGAAAATTTACAAGAAATCTAATTAAATATTATAAAAGAAAAAAAATAATATTCTTAAAAATTAATCCAGAAATACCTATAGCTACAATAGATTATAAAAATAATTTTGAAAGAATAACAAATGAAAATATAAATATATTAGACAATTTAAAAAGTCTAGGATTTAAAAAAAGAAAAGAACTTGCACCTCTCGAATTATTACAACCAAAACTAACGGCACTAGTAAATTTAAAAGATTATGACGTTAATAAATTAGATAAAAAATTTAGAAGTAATATATTAAAAAGCGAAGATAATGGATTAGAATTAGTTATAGCAGATGGAACAAAAATAGAAATATTATATGAATTTATAAAAAATATGAAAGATAGAAATTTAAATTATTATAGAAATTTTTATAATATATTTAAAAGAAGTGAACAAGCAGATTTATTATTAGTAAAAGTAAATTATGAAACTTATTTAATAAATGCAAAAAAAAGAGTAGAAGAAGAACAAATAAAAAATGAAGAATTAAATTCACGTTTAAGAACAGACACTAGTGAAAAAAACTTGAATGAAAAAATGAATTCAGATAAAGCATTAGAACAATATAAACAAGATGTTATATCTGCAACAGAAGGTATGAAAAAGACTGAAGACACTTATATTGCAGGTGCAATTACTATTAAATACAAAGATAAAGTTAGTATTTTCATAGCAGGTGTAGACAAAAATTATAATTATTTAAACCCAAATTATTTTTTACATCATAAAATATTTGAAATGTACAAAAATGATTATAATATATGTGACATAAATGGTATTGCAGATGATTTTGAAAATGAATCTAAGTTCAAAGGTTTAAATAGATTTAAAATAGGTTTTAATCCAGAAATAGTAGAATATATAGGAGAACTAGATTTAGTAGTCAATAATTGGGGATTTAAAAGAGTAGAAAAAAATAATTTATTATCAAATGAATTTACAAAGAAAAAAGATGTTTAAAATTTAATTGTTTAAACATTTTTTATTATACTCTTTAAACATACTAATTAATTTTCACACTAACTTTTTATAAAATAACAATCGAAATATCAATCATCTTGTATGTTATCTTGTATGTTTTTACATAAAAAAAGAGTTCTAAAAACTAGAAACTCATTTTATTATCTATTATTTCTAAATCTATCTTTAGGATCTAATATAGCTTTTCTTATTCTAATTGCATCAGGTGTAACTTCAACATATTCATCATCTTCAATAAATTCTAAAGCTTCTTCTAATGAGAATGTTTTTGGCGGTACTAGTTGAATAGCATCATCACTACTTTTACTTCTTGTATTAGACATTTCTTTATTTTTACAAGGATTAACATTTAAATCGTTATCACGATTATTTATACCAACTACCATACCAACATAAACATCAGTTGCTGGTCCAACAATTAAAGTACCTCTATCTTGTAAATTAAATAAAGAATATCCTAAAGTCTTACCAGTTTCCATTGAAACTAACACACCATTCTTACGAGTAGTTAAATCACCAGCATAAGGTTTATATTCATCAAAACTACGAACCATAACACCTTCACCCTTAGTGTTAGTTATAAATGCACTTCTATAACCAATTAAACCACGTGTAGGAGCACTAAATTCCATATGAGTATAATTATCATCAGTAGTTTGCATTGATAAAAGTAATCCTTTTCTTTCTTGTAAATCACTAATAATTGTACTAGCATAATCGCTAGGAGTATTAACAATTACTTTTTCAAATGGTTCACATTTAACACCATCAATTTCTTTGATTAATACTTGAGGTTTTGAAACAGATAATTCATATCCTTCTCTTCTCATATTTTCTAAAAGTACAGATAAATGTAACTCTCCACGACCACTAACTTTAAAACCATCACTATTTTCTAATTCCTCAACTTCTAAACCAACATTAGTTTCAAGTTCCTTTTCTAATCTTTCTCTTAAATGTCTATTAGTTAAGAACTTACCACTTTGTCCAGCAAAAGGACTATTATTAACTAAGAAATTCATAGATAATGTAGGTCTATCAATATGTATTGGAGGTAATGGATTAGGTTTACCTAAACTACATACAGTATCACCTATACTTATAGTACTACATCCAGCAATAGTAACTATATCACCATAATATGCTTCATTTTTTTCTACTCTGTTAATACCTTCATTAACAAATAATTTACTAATTCTAAAACTAGATTCTTTACCATCATTACTAATTAAAGTAACATTTTCTCCAGCTTTAATCATTCCTTTATTAACTCTACCAATACCAAGTCTACCAATATAATCATCATAATCTAATTGACTTATTTGTAATTGTAAATCATCATTTTCACTACCTTCAAAAGGTTTTACTTGTTCTAAAACTGTATCCAAAAGTGGACTAATAGAATCTTCCATATTATTTAAATCTCTAGTAGATTTACCTTGTTTTGCAATACCATAAACGATTGGAAAATCTAATTGTTCATCATTAGCATTTAAATCACAGAATAAATCAAATGTCATATTAACAACTTCTTCTGGTCTAGCATCTTTTTTATCTATCTTATTAATAAATAATATAGGTCTTAAATTTTGCTCTAAAGCTTTATTTAAAACAAATCTAGTTTGAGGCATAGGACCTTCTGCACTATCAACTATTAGTATAACTGTATCAACAGTTTTAATAACTCTTTCTACTTCACTTGAAAAGTCAGCATGTCCTGGAGTATCAACAATATTTATTTTATAATCTTTATATCTTATAGCACAATTCTTAGAATAAATTGTAATACCTCTTTCTCTTTCAAGATCATTAGAGTCCATTACACAATCTACAACTTCTTCATTTTCTCTAAAAACACCATTTTGTTCAAGTAATGCATCTACTAAAGTACTTTTACCAGCATCTACGTGAGCAACAACAGCAACATTAATTATTTTATCCATTTATAAAACACTTCCCTTTTTTAATAACTAGTTAATCATACAACAAATAATATAGTTTTGCAAGAAAAAAACGCTATTTAACTAGCTTTTTCTCTATTTCATCAACAACATTATCAAGATCTTCTAAACTTTTAACACATTTTTTATCTATAAAATATTCTACATTAACCAAACCATTTAAAATATTCACCATATTAATAAAAGTATTTAGCATTCTACTATATTTAAATTCACTATTAGAAAAATCTATAAAATAACAAAAAACACATAGAAAGTCAAATTCTAATCACGTTTTTCTAACGACTTTTCGCAAAAAAAATTCTCAGTAAAATTGAGAATTCAATAACTACCACGACTCATATTCAATTGTCGCATTTCATTTATAAAAGTTTCACATATATCTTCTAAAGAACAATAACTATCTATATTCATTCCACTTTTTAAAACTTCCATTATATTACTATCTTTTAAATACATTTGTAAATTAGTTCTAGCACCATTACTATTAGTAATATATTTTACTTCTTTATTAAGAATATACTTTC
>CAKOHQ010000066.1 GCA_934085875.1 uncultured Bacilli bacterium
AGTTGCAAATGAGAAAAGAAAAATCTCAAATGAAAAAAGAGAAATCTCAAATGAAAAAAGAGAAATCTCAAATGAAAAAAGAGAAATCTCAAATGAAATAAAAAAATTGGAATTATATGAGCTAGGACTAGAGCAAGATAAGAAAGAGCTTGAAATAAAAAAACAAGAATTTGAACAAAAATAAGAACAAAATAAACAAGCTTTACAAGAAGAAAAGTTATCTTTAGCGAAAGAGTTAAAAAAAGAAGGATTTCCAATTCAAAAAATATTAAAGATTACTAAATTATCTGAGAAAATAGTTACAATGCTTTAAAAATCACAATTACGTGATTTTTTATTTTATATTAAAACTGCTTATTATTTTATCATTAACGTAGTAGATTACACTTTCTACATCATAATTTTCTTTGACACTCAAATTAATTGAATAACTTACTTCCTCTAAAATATTATTTGTATTTATATCCTCTAATATATTTTCATTGAAATTTAAAAGCAAAGATTTATCAGTTTCATTATAACTTAATAATTCTGTATTATTATTTAAATAACTTATTAAATTAGTATTTAACATTTTAGAACTAGTTAATTCTTTTATAATAACTTCTATTTTACTAATATCACTATTTTCTATTTTAGTAACTGGTACATAGTAATAATAATCATTATATTTTGATAAATAATATATTGTTGTCTTAGAAGTATTGTTTATGGAATTAATATTATATTCTTTGTTAATTCCTATACTTCTATCTAATATTGTTGGAAGTTTCTTATTAGAATTTGGTAACTTATTAAGTATAGAACCCTCTACATATATAGAAACATATTTTAAATTATTTAAGCTAGTAATAGAATATACAATAGATTCTACCATTTTTTCTTCATTATAAATATCTACGTTTAATAACTCTTTGCTAAAATTTAGTTTAACCAAGTTATCTTGTATTTCTATATTTAATAATTTAGTATTTTTTGGTATTGTTTTTTTAAAACCATCCCTTATATAATTATCTGATCCAATAGTTAATGTATTAATTATTTCTTTTATTTTATTCTCTTTGCTTTTGCTAGTTAAAATAGTACTTACTCTTGAAATATATGAATTATTATCTAATAAATATATAATATTATTTTCACTATTATGACTAATACCAGTTTTTATAGAATTAGATTTGTCTGGGAATATATATAAAATAAATAATATTCCTAAACATGATAAACTAATAAATATTTTTTTAAAAGCTTTTTTCTTTAACATATTTACACCTAATAAATATTATGAAAATCTCTTTACAAAAATACTAATATTTGATAAAATTTCAATAGAGTAAGAAAGTGATAAATGTATGAATAAAAAATTAGATATTATAATAGCAATTGTTGTATTTTTGATAATTGTATTACTTGGAATAATAATTGGATATTTATTATTTAAGAGGGTTTAGCTATGGCAAAGAGAAAAAAAATAAAGAAGAAAGTTAAATATAGTTTTATTATACTTGTATTAATAATTGCAGCAAGTATATTTGGTATAAATAAATATAAAGAATATAAATATCATCAAACTAATTTATATAAATTAACTGTTGTTGGATATAGTTTAGATAATGCTAAGACAATAGTTAATAAATTAAATAATGATAATGAATTATATTTTGTTAATAATGAAAAGAATAATTATATTGTTGATATAATTAAAGAAAAATATTTTTTAGAAAAAAATTTATATGAATATATAGAATATAAATCTAAAAATAAAAAGAAAAGTTATAGTGATGTAATTGCTATTGTTAATGTACGTGCTAATAAAGATTGGTATGATAATAAAGTTGTTAGGGAAACAGATTTAAGTAAAGGTAATTTAATATTAGTTAATAAATTTAATTATTTAAATAATAGTTTTATTCCAAATGAAATTGTTGATGTTGATATAAATTATGCATATCAAAACAATAAAGCTAGTAAAGAAGTGAATGATGCTTATGTTTTAATGGCAAAAGAAGCTAAAAAAGACAATATTATATTGCTAGTAAATAGTAGTTATAGAACATATGAAAGACAAGAAGAAATATATAAAGAATTTTATTATAGTAAAGGAATAAGTTATGCAGATAAATATGCTGCTAGAGCTGGATATTCTGAACATCAAACAGGCCTTGCTTTAGATATATTTACAAGTGGAAGATCTACAACAAGTGATTTTGATCAAAGCGAAGCATTTAAATGGTTAACTAATAATGCTCATAAATATGGATTTATATTAAGATATCCAAAAGATAAAGAATATTTAACAGGATATAGTTATGAATCATGGCATTATAGATATTTAGGAGTTGATACTGCTACTAAAGTATATAATAGTGGTTTAACATATGATGAATATTATGCTTATTATCTAGATAAATAAAAAGGAGAGTGTTTTAAATGGATAAAACAAAAAAAATATATTTTCTATTTTCTTT
>CAKOHQ010000067.1 GCA_934085875.1 uncultured Bacilli bacterium
AAAGAAAATATAAAAAAACATTATATAGAAGATGGATTTAACGATTATATTTTAACTAGTGATTTGAGAAATGAATTGAAGAGAATTATAGAGAAGTATTAAAAAATAATATAATTCTTTTTTTTATACTTAAATTGTGTTATTATGAGATTGTAAGGTGATTTTAGACAAAAAAATAGCACTTTAAGACATTAAATAAGATGTTTTTATAAGATTATTTTAAAATATTTTATACTTTTTAGGGGGATAATGATGAAAATAGTATTTGATACAGATGGAACATTAACTGATTTTAATAAATTTATTAGAGATAATGCTTATGTTTATTTTAAGAAAGAATATGGAATGACTGTTGTTTATCCAGATAAACTTGAAATAGAAGATATTTTGGATATGGATAATTTTTTTACAAATAAATATAACTGTAGTTTAGAAGATGCAAAAAAATATACAAAAAAAGCATTAGATAAATTTTGGATCAATTTACCTCGATTTGTAAAATTTTCTTTGCTTGGAAAATTTAGAGATGGTACAAGCAAATTTATAAATGAATGTATAAAAAAAGGAAATATTGTTGAAATACATACAAGTCGAGCCAAAACAACCGAAGAAAATATAATTGGTAAAATTTCTAGAAAATTTACTTATTTACAATATAAATTAAATGGAGTAAATATTTCATATGATAATTTTTTCTTTTATAAAAATGATAAAGATAAAATAATGGGAATTATTGAATCTAAACCAGACATTGCATTTGATGATAAACCAGAAATATTATCTAAATTGAATCAAAATGGTATAAAAACTATTTGTGTGGATGGTAGTCATAATAAAAGTGTTGAAGAAAGCTCTATGTTAAAAAAAGTAGATGATTTTGTTAATATTGATAAAGTTATTGATAAATTTTTGAAAGATAAAAGATATTCTATTTCTAATAAAGTCTATGATTCTGATATGTTTTATAAGAAGATTAGACATATTATACCAATTATATTAAACGAATTTAAACCAATAGTTTTAAACAAAGATAATTTAATAAATAACTATAATGATGGAGTTCTTATATCGCCTAATCATCAATCAACATTGGATCCATTAATTATAACTAGTGTTATTGATAAAAATATTCATTGGGCTGCTTTAAAACGTTTCTTTGATGCTCAAGATAGTATATTTAATAATAGTAAAAATTCTTTATTATGTAAAATTACTTCTTATTCTTTTAAAAAGTTTGAATATTTTCCAATTGAAAGATTAAGAGATAATCCTAGAGCTAATAATATGAAATCGTTAAGAGATATGGCTTTGTTTTTAAAAAATAATCAGTATGTAGGAATATTCCCAGAAGGTACAACTAATAAAAATAAAACTAAAGATTTTGGTCATTTTGAATCTAGTTTTCTTGTTTTGGCAACAAATTCTGATTCTTGGGTACAGCCTGTTAATGTTTTGTGGATTAAAGAATTAAACATTCCTCACAAATTAATATTGAATTTTGGTAAACCTTTTAAAGTTGGTCGAAAAACAATAGATGAAGCATTACAGATGTATCTTGATATTCAAAATTCATGTTTAAAAGAAAGTAAAGAATTAGTTGAAAAACTTAAGGATACTAAAAAATATATAAAAAAGATTTAAAAAAAATATTATGTATAGTATAATTAACTTATGAAGATAGGAGTGTGGTTTTAGTGCATCCTAGTATACTTTTACTTGCAATAAGTTTAATTTATACTATTTTAATTTTAATATTATTTTGTATTAAAGATAAGAAAAATACATTAGAAAATAAAATATATATGTCTTTATTAATAACTGTTATTGTTGGGATAGTATTGGATATATGTGGAATATATTGTCATTTATTACTTCCAGATACTAGTTTTATAAGGTGGTTTGTTGTTAAACTTTATTTGGCTTATTTATTAGTATTTGTTTATTTAATTACTATATACGTTGTCCTTGTTTCTTATAAAAAGGAAATGAACTTAGTTAGAGAAAAAGAAAATAATTTGAAAGTTAAACGTATTGTTAATTTTTTATCATTTGTATTAATAATTTCTTTAATATTAAATTTTATATTAACTTATACTTATTACAAAAATGGAAATGAAGTATATTTGTTTGGACCAAATACAATTTATGTTTATGGGATAAGTGCTCTAGGGATATTTAGTTGGATATATTTTGTAATAAAAAATAGAAAGGGTATTTCTTTAAGAAAAATAATTCCAATATTATTATTTGTTGTATTCTGTATACCTGTTATATTATTGCAATTATCGAATCCACAAATATTGGTAGTTACTTCATTAACAGCGTTTTTAGTTAATTTTATGTATCATACAATAGAAAATCCTGACTTAAAGCAATTAGAAGAAGTAACTAAAAATAATGAAATAACAGAACAAGCTTATATAGATAAATC